>NZ_LWFH01000024.1:0-855 GCF_001635725.1 Oleiphilus sp. HI0066 | reverse complement strand
TATCCCTGCAATTGATCTTAAAGACGGCAAGTGTGTTCGATTACGCCAAGGTCGTATGGACGACTCTACGGTATTTTCCGATGATCCTGTTGATATAGCTGGTCGCTGGATGGATCAAGGTGCACGTCGACTGCATTTGGTGGATTTAAACGGCGCATTTGATGGTGTGCCTGTTCATGCTGAGATCGTAAATGCCATTGCTAAGCGCTTTCCGAATTTACCGATTCAAATCGGTGGCGGAATTCGTAGCCTAGATACGATTGATGCCTACCTGAATGCTGGTGTTGAGTACGTAATTATCGGCACGAAAGCAGTGAAAGAACCAGAGTTTGTGACGGAAGCTTGTGCAGCTTTCCCAGGACATATCATCGTTGGCTTAGATGCTAAAGATGGCAAGGTTGCAACAGATGGTTGGGCTGATGTGTCTAGTGTTGAAGCAACAGATCTTGCGAAGCAGTTTGATGAAGCCGGTGTTTCGTCGATTGTATACACGGATATAGCTCGTGATGGCATGATGCAAGGTGTGAATGTTGAAGCGACAGTGCGTCTAGCTCAAGCTTCTTCTATTCCTGTGATTGCATCGGGCGGTGTCACGAATATGGAAGATATCAAAGCCTTGGCTGCGCAAGCTGATCAAGGCATTTGTGGTGCGATCACCGGTCGTGCGATATACGAAGGAACGCTCGATGTGAAAGAAGCGCAAGACTACAGTGATATTCACAGTGGTTACGTTGCGAAAGACTAAGATTTTTAAGGTGTAGTCATGGGCTTAGCAAAACGTATTATTCCTTGTTTAGATGTAGAAAATGGGCGCGTGGTGAAAGGCGTTCAGTTCGTAGATATTCGCGATGCGGG
>NZ_LWFH01000023.1:0-783 GCF_001635725.1 Oleiphilus sp. HI0066 | reverse complement strand
CCCAAGGGTAATCACGTGAAACGCGAAGAATATCTTCGATGAGCTGATCAGCGCCCTCACCACGCTTTTCGTATACCAACTCTGGCTTTGCCCCAAACCAATAGCGATCAGGCAAGTCTTTCTCTATGCGAAGAACCGGCACACCCCATCGAGCGCGCCAGCCAATCACTTCAAGGACAGTGTATTGATCTGCATTGCTTGGTTTAACAGATATCCATGTATGCACTGCAAATATCCCTCGCCATCCCCAAGCATCTGCAGCGTAAACTTGCACGATGGCATCAGAATAATCACCGGGGAGTGGAGATAAATTCGCAGAGTCTCGGCTCGCGTCTCGCCAACTACCGGTGCTACACCCCGTAAGCACTAGACCAAGACTTAACACCAATACAGTGAATATACTTCGCATCGAAACCTCTTGATTTACCTTATTCAACTTAGACCTAAGACAAAATGTCTTACGCGTTATGAAGATGCGTAGATTAGACACAAAGCCTTTGAAAGAAGAGGTTAGATATACGAAAACTTTAAAAGTTCGAGTAAGACATACCCAAGCTGGGTCAATAAAGAATTTAGAATAAGGCAAAAACAAATAAAAACGCGCAGCTACTTAGCGTTAGGAGAGCAGCTTAGGCAAGGCGAAAGTTTATGAGAACACGGAGTTTACATATAAGTAAATACTCGCGTAGCTCGCCCTACGGACCGCACTAAAGTGCGTTCTGGCAAAGCCAGTGAGTAAAGCGAACAAGCTTTCAACACAGCTTACGAAACGCCTAACCTCAC
>NZ_LWFH01000022.1:0-828 GCF_001635725.1 Oleiphilus sp. HI0066 | reverse complement strand
GTCCAAGATGAGTTGGTGTAACCAATGGCAAAGGCAAAATTAGGTATGCCGCTCAACATCATGCCTTTGTATGCAACGGTATCGGATAAATCGACGGTCTTGTTATCGACGTTTAGCTTAATCCCGCCAAATAGTTGCACGTTTAAACCCGTAGCTGTCACGACAATATCTGTTTTGAGTGTTTCGCCTGATGCTAGCTCTATACCTTCCTCGTTAAAGCACTTAATGGTGTCGGTTTTAACTGAAGCTTTGCCTTCACTGATTGCATTAAATAAGTCTCCGTCAGGCACCGCACATAAGCGTTGATCCCAAGGGTTATATGGAGGATTAAAATGTTGGTCGACAGGGTAGTTCTTTGGCAGCAGGCTCTTATTGCTATGATGAATAATCTTACGTGCGAACTTAGGAAAACGTTGGCACAAACGCCAAATCAGACGCGAAATATTAATGTTTTTATTTCGCGTTAGTTTATACGCAAGGCGTTTAGGGAGCAGTGCGCGAAGTACGTTAGCAATCGGGTCGCTTTGCGGCATGCTCATCACATAAGTCGGCGTGCGCTGAAGCATAGTGATATGTTTTGTCTTATCCGCCATCGCAGGTAACAGCGTCACGGCTGTTGCACCACTGCCAATTATCACCACATTTTTACCTTGGTAATCGAGATCTTCCGGCCAATGTTGAGGGTGAATCACTTGCCCCTTAAAGTTTTCTATTTCCGGAAATTCTGGCGTATAGCCTTTATCGTAGTTGTAGTATCCAGCGGCGCTAAACAACCAGTTACAGGTAACTTCTTCGATGGTTTTGACGTGGCCGTTGCTATGTTCTATT
>NZ_LWFH01000021.1:0-1082 GCF_001635725.1 Oleiphilus sp. HI0066 | reverse complement strand
GCTTAATGAATTCCATGGAGCTAGCAGGCAAGTTGAACCGAGAGTTAGAGTTCTTACCCCTCGAAGAGGAAATGGTGGAAAGAAAATCTATCGGTTCCGGCTTGACTCGCCCTGAGCTAGCAGTGCTCATTTCGTATGTGAAAGGTGATCTCAAAGAGCTGCTAAACGATTCATGTTTCACATCAGATGCTTACGTTGCAAAAGAAGTATTCAATGTATTTCCCTCGCGCTTGAATAAGAAGTTCGGCGAGCAGATTAGCCAGCACCAGTTACACAGTGAGATTGTCGCAACGCAGGTCGCCAATGATATGGTCAACCACATGGGCATTTCTTTTGTTGAGCGGCTTCATACCTCTACGGGCGCGAATGCGACATCAATTGCGCTTGCATATTTGATTGCGAAAGACGTATTCAAACTCGATCATTATTGGGAGTCTATTGAGGCGCTTGATTATAAAGTGCCTGCAACCGTGCAGATCGACATGATGCTAAGTTTAATGACTTTGATACGGCGATCAGTTCGCTGGCTTATCCGCAATCGCCGCTCAGAGCTACACGTCTTAGCAAACATAGAAAGATTTGCCTCTGGTGTGTCACAGATTTCGGCGCATTTGCCTGATTACTTGAGAGGTGAAGTGAAAGAAAGCTGGAACGCTCGGTTCACATCCTTAACTGAACAGGGTGTTCCCGATGAGTTAGCTAGTACAATTGCGGGAGCTTCGTTGAGTTATGCCGCTCTCGGGATTATTGAAGCGCATGAAGCCTCAAATGCAAGCTTAGAGCGCGTGGCTGAAGTGTATTACGGCATTGGCGACTACCTCGATCTTAATTGGTTCGCCCAACAGATCGATCGATTGAGCCCTTCAACCCACTGGCAGGCACTTGCAAGGGAAGCATTTAGAGAAGATCTTGACTGGCAACAGCGCGCGCTTACAAGCGGGCTTCTTGCTATGAAAGGCGCTCCTAAAGACATCGCGAAACGCATTAATACTTGGATGGAGCAGCATGAAGATTTAGTGTTTCGATGGCAGTCCACTTTAACTGAACTTAAAGCGAGCGATGATGCTGAATACGCGATGTAT
>NZ_LWFH01000020.1:0-1043 GCF_001635725.1 Oleiphilus sp. HI0066 | reverse complement strand
CCGTCTTCCTTGATATGGACGGCACCTTGTTAGACCTGCATTTCGATAATTATTTTTGGATGCAACATCTTCCAAAGCGCTTCGCTGATACGCGAGGAATGACGCTTGAAGAATCGAATACATTTCTGAGCAAGTATTTTCGAGATCTTAAAGGAACCTTAAATTGGTATTGTTTTGATTATTGGTCTGACTTACTTGATATGGATTTGATCCAATTAAAACATGAAGTGAAAGACAAAATAGCCTACCGGCCATTTGCTGAAGAATTCCTGAGTGCAATATCCGCTGGACCTTATCGCGTATTGCTTGTGACAAATTCTCACAGAGCAGGTGTTGAAATTAAGATGCAATGCACCAATCTAGGCGATTATATTGATGAAGTGCATACATCTCATGATTTTGGCTTACCGAAAGAAGATCCAGAGTTTTGGACAGCTTTGCGCAACAAAGTACATTTTGATCCACGCTCAACAGTATTTTTTGATGATAATGAAGATGTCCTTCATTCTGCTAAAAAAGCGGGACTCGTGCATTTGATCAATATCGTAAAACCAGATAGCCGCGGACCTATGAGAGTGAAAAGTGACTATCCTTTGTTGTCTTCATTTATGGATGTAATGCCTTCGTCATGACAGAAAGTTCTGAGCAAAAAGTTCGTATCGATAAATGGTTGTGGGCAGCAAGATTTTTTAAGACCCGGTCTATGGCTAAAGAAGCTGTAGAGGGCGGCAAAGTGCAATACAACGGTCAGCGTTGCAAACCAGGTAAGACGGTCGATTTGGGCGCTACTTTGCAAATTCGACAAGGCTGGGTGGATAAAGTCGTGACAGTGGCTAGCTTGTCAGATCGTCGTCAAAACGCAACCTTAGCTCAACAGCTATACGAAGAAACGGAAGAAAGTCGAATAGAGCGTGAAAAGAAAGTGGCGGAGCGTCGTGCGGAACGCGAAAGTCAGCCAGTACCGTTTAGAAGACCGAATAAACGGGATCGTCGTTTAATTCATCGTTTCAAAGATCAACGAAACGATTAGAGACAGAGAGATA
>NZ_LWFH01000019.1:0-955 GCF_001635725.1 Oleiphilus sp. HI0066 | reverse complement strand
TGGAATTTCTTCGCGAATAAAGTCGAACTTGGCTTTTTTGAGCATTTTTTCGAGCTCTTGGACTTGTTCCTTGCTGTTGTCATCACAACAATTCGCGACCACTTGCCGATACATCTCAGTCGCCTGCATGACATGCCCAACCGCTTTTTTCAAAAAGCTCATATTGTCGGAGACATATTGGATTGGCGTATTAATCTCGTGTGCGATACCGGCGGCAAGTTGACCGATAGACTCAAGTTTTTGCGCTTGTCTCAGTTGTTGCTCCATCTGCGTCCGTACCGTGATATCGCGAATCATCGAAACGTAATGGATACTCTCATCGAAGTACAAACGCGAAAAAACCGCCTCATAATAACGTGGGCCATCATCGTTGTAGGTCGAAAACTCGAGCGTTAAACCACTGACGCCTTTTGCGAGATTTGAATGCTCCCAGTCTTGGAGCTCTTCGAGACTACCAATCTCAGGCATCAATTGAACGATATGCTTTTGTTCTAAGGGGCTGTGCTGCGCGCCAAAAAGGCGCTGAGCAGACACGTTATATGTCGTAACATTCCCATCACTATCCAAAACGAGCAAGGCATCAGCCAAGGCACTAATAACCGCATTCTCACGCTGTTCCGAAGCCATGGCTGCTTTTTGAGCTTGATCCAACTTCGTGCCGAGCATAAAAACGATGATCAAGGCTGTTAAGAACAGCAAGACATCGACAATCACAATCCAAGATAGCAAAGTGTGTTCGTGATCTGAATGGTCTGGGATGACGATAGAAGGATCGAGATAAAACTCGGTTGCGAGCATAGCGGTATAATGCATCCCCGAGACGGACAAACCGATCAGTACAGAGGCGACAAGTCGTTTTAACGTTGCACTACTCGTCTCATCGTTTTGCCAAACCCGCACATAAAGCGCCAAAAGCGCAAATACGTAAGCCATCACTATCGACAGAACAAACCAC
>NZ_LWFH01000018.1:0-1006 GCF_001635725.1 Oleiphilus sp. HI0066 | reverse complement strand
TTCTACGTGAACGTGGCGCATGACCAAGAGCAAGCAAGACCTTGGTGGCCCCATATTTGGCTAATACTTTTGGCAAGTTCGCGGGGCTATGTACACGTATACCATTTAGATCCGTGCCATGAAGGTTTTGATCGTCGTCAATAAATGCTACCGGCTGCATCGCTTTACTATGAAACAATACTGAGCTGAGCTGTAAGCCAGATTTTCCTGCCCCATAAATCACAATGCGCTCTTTACTGCGCACCATCGAGGTATGTACTAATGATCGCGCAGTCATACGTGAGCCACCCACAAACACTAGTGCCAAACACCAGTAAATCACCGGCACAGAACGGGGCATTTCGGCTTGCAGAGCAAACGCTGAAAGCGCAAGTACACAAGCAGAAACACTAACGCCCGCTACCACTGCTTTCATAGCATGATTACTCATGTAACGAATCACCGCGCGGTACAAGCCAAACTTCGTGAACGCCAATAAGCTGCATGCAACGGTGACGCACATCGCTAAGACAATCGCACCAGAAGTTGGCACATAAAAAACATCAAGTCTAAGGCTAAATGCCATCCATATCGCTATAGGTAGCGAGATGGAATCTATGAGCAATGAAACGAGTCTTTTTTGATAACGAGGTAAAAAAAGAAGGTTTTTTAGCACGTCCTGCTTATCCCTAAATCACATCCAATGACTGCTTGAGGCATCTTTCGCGCCCTGTTTTTACTTTTATATAGTCAACGAGCGCTGAGCTGTCGAGCATAAAGGGCGTTAATTTTTATCGCCAGAAGCTAATTTTTATTGTGAATAACGTGCATCAGTTTGTCATAAAGCGAACCATAGTAAAAGCTAGTTTGTGCACTCTAAGTAGATTGGTTATTCTTTGGCCCGTTGCATGGAATTGCCTTGTGCAAGCAACACTATTCAATGCCTACACGGAGGAAGTAATGGCTCGCACTCACGTTTTTATTCTCGCCCGAAAGTACACGCACTCGCTCACCGTAAAACAATCAA
>NZ_LWFH01000017.1:0-853 GCF_001635725.1 Oleiphilus sp. HI0066 | reverse complement strand
CCAAGCGGGCGGCCAATTAACCCAAACGACTGAAGTAGATAACTGGCCTGGTGATGTGGAAGGCTTGCAAGGTCCGGACTTAATGGCACGCATGCAAGCTCACGCCGAGCGTTTTGATACCGAGATTGTGTTTGACCACATCAACAAAGCTGATTTGAGTCAAAAACCATTTCGCCTTAGCGGTGATTCAGGCGAATACACCTGTGATGCATTGATTATTGCGACAGGCGCATCTGCTCAATATCTTGGCCTCGAATCAGAAGAAGCATTTTCTGGCCGTGGTGTCAGTGCATGTGCAACCTGTGATGGTTTCTTCTATCGCAATCAAACGGTATGTGTTGTTGGTGGCGGTAATACAGCTGTAGAAGAGGCTCTCTATCTTTCTAATATCGCGAAAGAAGTAATTTTGATTCACCGTCGTGACACCTTGCGCTCAGAAAAGATATTGCAAGACAAGATTCGCGACAAAGCTGAGAATGGCAATATTCGTTTCGAATGGAACCATACTCTTGATGAAGTTCTTGGTGATGATGCTGGCGTTACCGGCGTTCGTATCAAGTCAACGGAAACAGGCGAAACCAAAGAAATCGATCTAACCGGCGTATTCATCGCGATTGGACACAAACCAAACACAGATCTATTCGACGGTCAGCTTGAAATGGACAATGGCTACCTCACTATTAAGTCTGGCCTTAATGGCGGCGTTACAGCTACGAGCATTCCTGGCGTATTCGCTGCCGGCGATGTGACCGACCAAGTATATCGTCAAGCTATTACGTCTGCTGGCTTCGGCTGTATGGCAGCACTTGATGCTGAAAAGTATCTGGACGATCTCGAGTAAGTTAGGTCCGTT
>NZ_LWFH01000016.1:0-621 GCF_001635725.1 Oleiphilus sp. HI0066 | reverse complement strand
CAAGGTAATGGCCTGAAAAGTCGCAATCATTCCTGTTACAGTTCCCAATAGACCCAGCAAAGGTGCAACGGTCGCTAGCAACTTAATAAAGCCTGTTCCTCGATCGAGCGATGGCGCTTCGCGCAACACCGCTTCATTTAACTTCACTTCCAGACCTTCGTACTTATCATGCAGTTGTTCCGCACCAAGATTTTCCGTCGCCAAGAGATGCTCATTTCCGACCGCTAATACCCGGCCTAGAGGGTTTTCTTTGCAAATAGCTTCCGGATTGCACAGTTGCTGCCAAACCTTTGCATGCTCCTTCGAGAGATAGAACAAACGCCATGCGGTAAAAGCCAAGCCGGTAAGGCCAAGCAAAATAATGACGCCACCCACATAACCCCCTTGACGAACGCGATCTGCTAGCGAAGCTTTCTNCTCGATCTGCGCCAGCAGCTGGCCACGAGTTGGATCAATAATCACGTTGAACAGACCAGCCGAAGATGTTCCAACTGGCGCCTTCTCCTCTTCCACCGATGCAAGAACTTGCAGACGTTGTTGCTTCGCTACATAGCTAAGGAACTGTGTATCTGTGCGCGCAGTAAATGGCCCCATACGCAAAACGGAAGTCGTAATTTTCTC
>NZ_LWFH01000015.1:0-1407 GCF_001635725.1 Oleiphilus sp. HI0066 | reverse complement strand
AATACCATCACGTTTGCCAGAGACCTAGTAGAAGACGATACGCCTGACCCAAGAGTCGCTGCCATGGAATAGAGCAAACGGAATAGGTTCAGACGTTCCTTAGGTTAAGAAGCTAAACCAAGCGTCTATGAAATCTTAAAGTTCTTGGTTAGCTGATTAAGGTGATCACACACTAGGTTCAAGTCTGATGCTTTCGCATCTGTTTGCTGCGCAATCTCATTACTCTCTTCGTTCAGAGTACGAATACTGTTCACGTTCTGAGCCACTTCATTCACAACAGATACCTGCTGTTCTGTCGCAGAAGCGATGGTTGCACTCAAGTCTTGAATGTTTGTGATCGCAGAAACGATTTCATCTAGCCGACACCCTGCACTTTCAGTTTGCTCAGCCGCATACTCTGCTGATGAACTTTGCTCCGCCATCACCCCTACACAGCTATTGGAAGACTCTTGTAAGCGAGAAATAATGTCTTTGATCTCTTGAGTCGATTCAGAAGTTCTCACTGACAAACCACGCACTTCATCTGCTACAACTGCAAAACCTCGACCGGCTTCGCCTGCACGTGCTGCTTCAATTGCTGCGTTCAAGGCAAGTAAATTAGTTTGTTCAGCGATGCCTTCAATCACGGTAAGCACTTCACCAATGTTTTCTGCATCACGACTCAAATTATTGACCGTTTCACTCGTACGACCAACACCCTCAACAAGAGAACGCACACTTCTCACTGAGTTTTGAACCAACTGATTCCCTTCTTCAACCGCTTTCGTTGCTTGCGATGTAGCAACGGCAGCACCCGCTGCACTTTGCGCAACTTCTCTAAACGAAGCTGACATTTCTTCAATCGCCACCGTCATCTGAGAAGTCTGTTGAAACTGTGCGTCACTCTGCGAAGCAAGACCTTGTGCAAAACCTAACATTTCTTCGCTAACGCTTGAGACGCTGTTCGACTTATCTTGAATCTCTCCAACCAAATCGACCATAGCCGTGCGCATTGCATTAGTCGATGCTACCAAAGTTTTTAATTCTTCTGACTTTGCCTCTAGATCATTTTGATCACTGTAATCGCCCGATGCGAAGCGCTCAAAAACCGGAACAAAAGACTTAAGACGTCCAACGATGAAACGCTGCATTAAATCCACAGTAATCGCGACAACAATGACCATTACGATCGTCGCAACCAACATATTTCGCACAAGCTCAAACGCACTATCAATTTGCCCATAGGTGCCAGCTCTTGCTTCAGTAATCGTTGATTTAAACTCTTGCGCCGCGCCCCTTAAGGCATAGGAACGAATTTCGTTATTCATCGTTTCGCCGATAAGAACACCAACACCATCCGCCTGCTCTTGTATTAGGGTCATGTCGTTTTCAGGAGATTGCGCCAAGGTATCAATAAGTGCGGTGATA
>NZ_LWFH01000014.1:0-2177 GCF_001635725.1 Oleiphilus sp. HI0066 | reverse complement strand
TAAAGCAGCAAAAGTTAACGCGATTAGGCCTGTTTGTTTTGTATAGAGTTCTTCATCATTGCCAGAGTCAAACTGATATCGATAGAGAGTGTCATCGCCTTCATATGCAATAAAACCATCCGTTAAGGCATGGTTTGGGACGGAACCTTGGTTTGCATTATCAAATGTTGAGCGTGCAAGTGATAAATACGCTTTGATTGCATTTTCACTAGCCACAATATCTTCTGAGTTAATAAGAGTATTGAGCGTGGCAAGACTTAACTCATGAAGAGTTGTATAACTAGCTTGGAGGATTTGGCTATTGTCATATTCTTTTTGGTTTCGGAATATAACTAAGCGGTCATCACCTGCACTTACAACATATGGTGGGGGAGTTTCTTCGTCGCTTGCCGGCTTATTTTCTGACTTATACTCAAATGGAAAATCGAACAATGTAGGTCCATTCCAAACCCTACCGCTCAATGCTTCTGTTTCAGCGTTGTGTGATACCCATATCGAGCGACCTGTTTGCTGCTCACCATCATCATCGTTGTAAATAAAATTTGGATCAATCAGAAATGCTCCAAAGACTTCTGAGCTACTGACGTTAAAACTTTCATTAAGGATGTTCGAACGAGATATATCAAAGTCTATGTAGTGATATCGATTTGTAGCAAATGAGCAGTCAGAGCCATTTTTAAGCGCGACATATACTGCTGTATCATCGATTGTCTTCAGGTAGTAGTCACTATCTGAATCAAATACTGAAAATGCAGGTCTTTTGGCTGCGTATACGCCGCACACGTCATCGATAAATTCTTTGAGGTCGTATGAACGACGGTTTGCTGTTTTCGAATAATTAAGCAACTTAATCATTTTTCCGTCAACGTAGGCTGCGAATTCGTAGCCAGGAGCATCTTCGTCAGTATCGAGCACCACGACGGAGTTTGGTTCTGCATTGAATGTGGCTAGTTCGTTGATGCGACCACTTTCGGGATTGAATTGGAATGCTTTACCGACATCTTGACCTGATTCATTTTCTGTACTGAAAAATACATTGATGCTCTGCACTTCGTCTTCCTCGCGAGCGACGGGTGGAGTTTCACTACACGCACTCAGTGCGAGAAAGGCAACCAAACAAATGATCAGATGAGTGCTTCGCAGTACGCTAAAACTCATGGGCACAACATTCCTTTGAGAAAAGTAATTTAACCCAGCTAGTATATAGAGCTAGGATTTTGAAGCGAAATCAAAGGCAAACGATTGGGATAAGGGTCACACAAGTAACGTGGTCTTAGCCTAATAGTTGCTTAAGATAATGTTTGGCATCGCTTTTACCTTGTTCGAAAGTAGAGTGGACCTTCTTTGGTGATGTGTAATCCCAGCTTTCTACCTCTACTTTTTGAAGAGGGCAGAGATATGTGATTTTTTCTGTATTCGGTAGGTCTTTATAGGGACGCGACAGTAATACAAGAGTTTTGCTTTGATTCGTATCGACGCCATGAACCGGCACGTTATCCACCATCCCACCATCAAGAACGTGTGTATTATTGTGTCGCATAATTGGTGTGAAAGGCGGAGTGCATGAGGAGCTAAGAATAAGGTCGGCGAGCTCGTCAATAGTCTTTGCCTGATTGGCGACAACAAATCGAGAGCGAAACCCTAACTTTCTACCCCATTGGGGATGAACTCTGTGGTGAATCTTTTTTTCAAGCTGGTAGCTAGCAAGGCCAACTAGAACCCCAGAACGAGGTCCAAGCCAGGCAGGTAGCTCGGCTAAGAGTACTTTGTTTTTTGTGGCGTTTTGAAGTGTAACGAGGCTTGGCTTATCTAGAGCTTTATGGATGATCTTTCGGTATAACTCTGAGTGCGGATGTATGTTTTTTCCTTGAAGCGCGTGTGACCAATATCTGTTTTTACTATTTTGTGCTTGCACTTCCATTGTCGCATTGAGTGTTTCGTCAAGTCTATTAGCCAGAATGGCACAAGATATCGCTGAGCCGGCACTAACAGAAGCAATCTTTGTCGGGGCGAGATCGATGTGTTTTGCAAGCTCTTGCCATAGCCCTGCTTGCCAGAAACATCTGTTTCCCCCTCCAGCAAAAACAATATTTTGATACATCTCTGTCCTATTTCCATGGATGTTAAGCTAGCGTACTTGTAGTGAGTTTTTGTCTCTACACAAGGTAAGCCAGTCG
>NZ_LWFH01000013.1:0-1075 GCF_001635725.1 Oleiphilus sp. HI0066 | reverse complement strand
AGGAGGGTCTTCGGATTCATTTTGGGCGAAATTAACGAATCCATTGGGAAGTGATCCAAGCGTTAGTTACAGCAATGGCAACGCATTAGGCGATTATGGCTCTTTGCAAAATAATATGCCAAATAATACTTGGGGATGGGTCAAGTGGGGTGAGGCGAATCTCACTGCTGGTAATTATGAGCTTGAGGTCGCATACCGTGAAGGTGGTACCTTGATGGATCAAATCCTTGTTACTTCGAATACAGATACGCCAACAGGAATAATGACTTTGGTGGATCCTAGTGCATTAGGTGATCGTCGAGAGTGTTCGGCATCAACACCTTCTCACTATCTTGAGTTTGCGCGTAATCCTGAAAGATATCGTATTGGAGAGAGTTCAGGTTCTGACTCATTGATTGAATCTGGAAGATCGCTTGCTTTCGACGGTGCTTGTCTCACGCGCTATCAGATTGGTAAAACGCAAGCTGATGGTGAGGCATTTATTAACGGTGCGGGCGTTACACGTACTGTATTGGAAGAAAAGCAAAACTTCGCGAATTGGTTCCAATATTATCGTCGTCGTCACCAAGCAATGCGTGGTGGCTTAGCAGCAGCGGTTCAGGGTATTAATGGTATTAAAACAGGCATGTTCTGGATTAATAACAGACGTACTGTTGGTTCTGCACAAATGAAAGATGTTGGTGTAGGGACTGAACTTGGTACCTTCTTAGACGAGCACTACACGCGAGTGAATGCGGGCGGTACACCACTGCGTAGCGCATTGAATCATGCTCGCAATCAGTTCAAGAGCACAACCGGCCCTATAACCAGTGAGTGTCAGAAAAACTATACATTGTTGTTCACAGATGGTTTTAATACCCAAAACACAACAAGCGAAGTTCAGTCTGTGCTTAATGACGGTATCGGCAACCAAGATGGTTCTGCGGGTGCCCCTTATCAAGACAGTTACTCAACGACACTCGGCGATATTGCATATGATGCTTATACAACGAACTTGAGAGGTGACCTCCCAACAGGTGCAGTGCGAGTCAATCCGCTTTGTGCAGACGCGAGTCCGGATGCTTGGTTAGACTGT
>NZ_LWFH01000012.1:0-1228 GCF_001635725.1 Oleiphilus sp. HI0066 | reverse complement strand
TTAGTAAGATTATTGATGAGCTTGATAGCCCCTCTAAATACGAGCTTGAAGTTATTCAGCTTCAGGAGGCTTGGGTTGGCGATATGGTCAAGCTTCTTGAAGAGCTTGCGCCTAGTGAACTTGGCGCAGCGGCAAAAGGAAAAGGAGCGAACAAGTTTTCAGTGGTTGCGGATCAGCGCAGTAATCGTTTGATCCTTCGTGGTGATGAGCCTTTCCGTGAAAAAATGAGAGTGTTGATCATGAAGCTTGATCAACCGTCCTCAACAGGTGGTAAAACCAAGGTCGTGCGCTTAAAACATGCTGATGCGGAAGAGATCGCAGATCTTCTAAGCGGATTAATGGGTGATATTGTAAGTGAAGAGGCTGCAGACAAAGGCAATGCGGCGCCTAAAGCGGAAGCGAGCGTATATGCAGATGAGGGCCTGAATGCTTTGGTTATTCGAGCTGAACCTTCTCTTCTACAAGAGCTTGAAGGCGTAATTGACGAGCTTGATGTGCGCAGAGCACAAGTCTTAATCGAAGCCGCTATCGTAGAAATTCAAGATAATACTGATAACAAACTAGGTGTTCAGTGGGCGCTTTATGATCAAGGTGCTTCAGTGCCCGGTGTATTTACTAACTTCAATGAAATCGGTTTGAGTGCTGCAAACGTCATTGGTGCTTTGGTCGATCAAGACAATGACCCGAACGGTGATTTAGATCCCACATTATTAGGCTCGCCATCAACGGGTATTACGATTGGAATCGGAGAAGAAAGTCGTAATGGCGTGAGCTGGGGAGCCCTTGTGCAGGCATTAGAGGGTGATGCGGGGGCTAATGTATTGTCTACGCCGAAAGTTATTACAATGGATAATCAAGAATCTTCAATTATCGTTGGTGAGAACATCCCTATTATTACCGGGCAATCTAGTTCTGGCGGTGCAGGGACTTCTGATCCGTTTACAACGATCGAGCGTGAAGATGTGGGTGTGAAATTGATTGTTACTCCAAGTATCAGCGAAGGCGATTTGGTGCGTCTTGAAATTGAACAAGAAATCTCAGGTGTATCGCCATCGACTGCTGGTGCAGACATTATTACCACTAAGCGACAGATCAAAACGAATGTATTGGCCGATGATGGTGAGACAATCGTTCTTGGTGGTTTAATTCGAGATGATGTTCAGGTCAGTGAAAGTAAAGTTCCTTTATTGGGTGATATCCCATTGCTGGGTAATCTATTTAAAAGCAC
>NZ_LWFH01000011.1:0-628 GCF_001635725.1 Oleiphilus sp. HI0066 | reverse complement strand
GCAGGCATTCTATCTGGCATATGCGCGTAGTTATAAAGCGCTAAGCGATCAGGCTTAATCCGCAAAACTTCTTTCAGTGTTTCATCAAATGAAGCACGAGTCTGCTTCGGTAATCCATAAATTAAATCAAAAGAAATGGAGCTGACACCCAAAGCACGAGCGCGCGCTACAAGCGCCTCGATTTGTTCAATACTTTGTTCACGGTTCACCGCTTTTTGTACTTCTGGATTAAAGACCTGAATACCAAAACTAAAGCGATTAAAGCCTAGGCCCACTAGTTCATCGATGTCATCTACTGTGACGCTTCGTGGGTCGATTTCGATGCCCATCTAAAGCTTTTGAGGAAGTCCAAAATGGAAAGATTGTGCGAGTAACTCTAGGATCTCTTTGATCTGATCAGTGCTCATAAAGGTCGGTGTGCCGCCACCAAAATGAATCTGTTCGACTAAGCGACCACTTTCAAATAATGGCGCTTTTAAAGCGATCTCTTTACTTAGCAATTCAATATATTCATCCGCTCTAGACATATTTCGAGTCACCACTTTGTTGCAACCACAGCAATAACAAAGCGATGCACAAAACGACACGTGAATATAAAGGGACAAGCTTCTAGGAACTGGGTGCTGAT
>NZ_LWFH01000010.1:0-1549 GCF_001635725.1 Oleiphilus sp. HI0066 | reverse complement strand
AGATAATGCGTTCGTCTTCGTCCCATTTTTGCCCGATAGCAAGTGATTCAAATACCTCATCAATTTGTTCGACTTGGCGATATATCTCTGCTGTCCCAATTCTTACGCCGTTTGGGTTTAGAACGGCATCTGAGCGGCCGTGAATCATTATCCCTTTTTGCACCGAGCCATCAGACAACACATGTAAGGATTGTTCACCAAAATCTCCGTGCGCCCAGGTGTTTTCGAAGCTGTCGAAATAGGCGCGTTTGTAGCGTTGACCTGATTCGTCTGCCCAAAAATAAATAGGCATGGACGGAAAGCTTGTGCGACAAATTAATTCACCTTTGCCTGACTCAAGTTCTACACCTGATTCGTCAACAAACGCGATATCCATTCCAAGTCCAGGAGCTTGTAGTTCTCCTCGATAGACTGGAAGCGTTGGAACACCGAGAGCGAAGCAAGAAACGATATCTGTACCACCTGATATGCTTGATACACGTGCATGAGGAGCAACATGCGCATATAGGTAATCAAAGCTCTCTGGGACCAAAGGCGAGCCGGTCGATAGTATGGCCTTTAGGCTTGTAAACGGGTGATCTTTGTTTGGTTTTAGGCCAAATTTTTCAGCCGCGGCAAAGTATTTTGCGCTTGCTCCGAATACTTCGATGTCTTCTGCTTTTGCTAGCGAAAACAAGCTGTCTTTTTCAGGGTGAAAAGGCGACCCATCATAGACCACCAAACTTGCTCCTAGGGCCAAACCGCTGATATACCAATTCCACATCATCCAGCCGCAGGTAGTGAAATAAAATAGTTTTGTCCCTTCAACAACGTCACTGTGTAAGGACAGCTCCTTGATGTGTTGAAGTAAGGTTCCGCCCACTCCATGAACAATGCATTTAGGCTTTCCAGTTGTGCCTGATGAATAAAGGATATAAAGCGGGTCGTTAAAATCGACTTCTTCAAAATGAAGTTTGATCTTGTCGTTACTCTTAATCGCATTAATCCAATCTAAGTGCTTAGCAGTATTGAGTGTCAGGATATGGGATGTGTCGCGATCAATAGGGTTAAAACTAATGACTGCTTGAAGTGAGGGTAGGCTGTCAACGACAGAACTAATCTTGTCGGCAAGAGAAAGTACTTTTCCAGCATATATATACCCAGTGCATGTAATCAACAGTTTGGGTTCAATCTGACTAAAGCGGTCTAGTATTCCGCTTTCACCGAAATCAGGCGAGCAGGATGACCAAACTGCGCCTAGAGAGGCACATGCTAGCATCCCAATAATTGCGTGCTCACTATTGGTTGTAATCGCAGCAATGCGATCACCTTTCTGTATGCCATTGTCTTTGAATGTGGAGGCGAGGGCAGCAACTGCATCTTGAAGTTCTTTGTATGTATAAGAGCATTGTTTACCAAGCTCATTAAAGACTGTTATTGCTGTAAGGTGAGAGCTCGTTTTGGCATAACGCATCATATTTTCAGCGAAATTAAGCCTAGTTTGGGGGAACCACCTTGCGCCGGGCATCTGCGTGATCTCGCTTACAATCTGAGCGCTACGACTCCCTAT
>NZ_LWFH01000009.1:0-917 GCF_001635725.1 Oleiphilus sp. HI0066 | reverse complement strand
TGAGTCTTCAATTAACTCGATTAACTTTTTAATTTTACGGATATCCATAAATAAACTCTCTTGAATTCTTTGCTATTGCGATGCGCGAATAGCGGCTTCTACTGCCGCATCGTAACCGTGCGTACCTAAGCCGCAAATAACGGCAATCGCTTTATCTGAAAAGTAGGAATGGTGCCGAAAACTCTCACGTGCATGAACGTTTGAGATATGTACTTCATAAAACGGTAAGTCGCTTGCTAACAGAGCATCACGTAGAGCAACGCTTGTATGTGTAAAGGCACCAGGATTGATCACAATGGCAATTACGTCTGAATTTCTGACTGCATGAATGCGATCAATTAGCTCGTGTTCTGCATTGCTTTGGAAGTGCTCAATCGTTGCTTGATGTTGTTCTGCAATAGCGTTTGTTCTGGAAACAATATCTTCTAGTGTTTCTGAACCATATATTTCAGGTTCTCGCTTCCCTAGGAGATTTAAATTTGGGCCATTTAGAATAAGAATTGTTGGCATGAAGAGCACTCTTTTTTAAGCAAAGCTAATGATGCGCCAATTCTAGTGCTCGCTGTGCAACTTCGCAAACTATTCCTGCAAGATAGCAGCGAATTTAGCAAATTTACGGGCTAGTTTTGCTTATTTTGCGTGAGATTGCTTGTCAGATAATTGCTGTTTTATAGCATTTACTAACTTAGATTGATCAGTTGGTTTGGTGAGAAATGGAGTGGTGCTTAACTCTTGAGAGTTTAGGTGTACGTTCGGGTCTTCCTCTGCGGAAAGGAAAATAATAGGGATGTTGCGCCATTGAGTGTGCTGGCGTACTAATCTCGCAAGCTCAACCCCTGTGCACTTGGGGAGAATAACATCTAGTAAAAGCAAGTCTGGTTGATTCGTTTCGATAGCATCGAGTAAAAGTTCGGGCT
>NZ_LWFH01000008.1:0-717 GCF_001635725.1 Oleiphilus sp. HI0066 | reverse complement strand
TTGAGCAAGGTGGCCAACGGATTCTGCCGTTGCACTCGTACCCGCTGTTGTTTGCGATGTAATCTCTTGGATTACATTCATCGTGTTTGATACATGGCCTGCAGACATCGACTGTTGTCGCGATGCATTGGAGATGTTTTGAATCAAGTCAGCTAGGTTCATCGATACGCTCTCGATCTCTTCTAGCGCAACACCCGCGTCTTGAGCCAAGCGAGCCCCACGTACTACTTCGGCAGTTGTTTGTTCCATTGAGATAACTGCTTCGTTCGTATCCGTTTGGGTTGTTTTAACAAGTGCCTCAATCTGTTTCGTCGCTGCCGATGAACGTTCTGCTAGGCGCTGAACCTCGTCCGCAACAACCGCGAAGCCTCGACCTGCGTCACCCGCCATCGATGCCTGAATTGCGGCGTTCAAAGAAAGAATGTTTGTTTGGTCGGCAATGTCGTTGATCAAGGATACGATATCGCCGATTTCTTGCGAAGATTCACCCAGTCGTTTGATGCGCTTAGATGTTTCTTGTATCTGCTCACGAATTGTATCCATACCGTTAATGGTATTGTTTACAACGTCAGAGCCTTTTTTCGCGATCGTTACAGATCGCTCCGCAACCGCGGCTGATTCTGCTGCATTTGAAGATACCTGATCAATCGACACAGCCATCTCATTGATCGCCGCAGACGCACCAGCAATTTCTTGTGCTTGGTTTTCTGAAGAGTC
>NZ_LWFH01000007.1:0-814 GCF_001635725.1 Oleiphilus sp. HI0066 | reverse complement strand
TTCGGAATTACGGATGCCAGCATCAACTTGTGCTTGAAAGCGCTTAAGCTTTGCAACAATGTCATTCAGTATTGCTTGGGAGGCACTTCCAGTCTGACGCTTTTGAATTTGCAGTTGTGTGTTGCTGGTAAGTATTGAGCGAATCAGGTTCATTCCGAATTTGTCGGATGTTTGACGTTTGACTGAAGGTGCTTGTCTCTTAACTGGGAGGTCTACGGCAAATGCAATGTTGTTCCCGAGTTGCGCATGCTTATTGCGCTCAGCTTTACTGTTTGACCAGTAGACGTCTTGTTTGCATTGCGGGCAAAAGAACTTGTCGGCTTTGTCTGTAGGGTCAAGACCGTCTATAGATCGAGGGCAATCGTTTTGCCAGCTGAGTGAACGACAGTCGATGATTGTGTGTGATGTTTTTGGGTCAAGATGTTCGCGACGAACGAAAAAACCTTTCGCCTTTGAATCTAATCCGCGTAAACCGATCGCTTCATCATGGCTGATGCATAGCGATGCAGCGCTTTTGCGTTGCAACTTAACTTGATGAATAACAGATGCCAATTTGGGGTGAATCACCGGCGCTGATTTATCGTTTGATTGGTCGTTACTGCTCATAAACTACTCACTCATTTTTCTGCACTTTAACGAGCGATGTAACAGTTTGTAAAGTTGGTAAGGCCTGAAATGTCTACTTAGATAGCATTTAGAGCGCAAAAGACGCTAGATTTTAATGAATATTACGTTTCGGAAGATAAGCTTGAGTAAGTTAAGAATATGCATGCAAAAAAAGGCCGGTTGTGCAATGCACAGCCGGCAATAAGTG
>NZ_LWFH01000006.1:0-851 GCF_001635725.1 Oleiphilus sp. HI0066 | reverse complement strand
TTGTTGGGGGGCATATTGGTTACCCTTGGACAGAAGAAGCGATTGCGGTGGCGACGAAAAACGAGAACGTTTATATCGATACCTCGGCGTATACAGCGAATCGCTATCCCGATAACCTCGTCAAATTCATTAAAGAGCATGGCCGAACAAAGGTTCTATTCGGCACGAACTATCCAATGCTGCTGCCAGCGCAAGCCCTCAAGCACTGAGATAGCCTAGAACTTGAGGACGATGTGAAAGAGCTGTTTTTAAGTGGCAACGCATAGCGTATTTTCAATTTATAGCGGTTTGCCTGTTCCAACCTTTTTAGCTGTGTTCTAGCTTAATCTTCGCGCAGCTCCTTCAAATAATTTTTTGGAGGTGGCGCCCAAGATTGGTGGCTCGAATCATGTTTGTCTTCGCGACCGCTCTTCATAGATTCTTTCAACAGTTCCTCAAGCTTAATAAACAACAGGCGATAGTGTTGCATCATGGTGCTGTCGCCTTGTGCTTTCTGCCACATGTCGTACAAGCTTGAATCATGTTTTTGCTCAGTATCAATATAGTTTTGTTTGAGTTGCTCTACATGGAAAGGATGAAAACCGATTTCTTGCATCGCCTGTCCACCCAGTTCCAAAGCGGAATAAAAGCTTTCAAACACCACATGATGCGCACCGGCTTGTCGCAGTGCGTAGCCGTCTCGTCGATCGTAGGCGCGCGCTAAGATTTTGATATGTGGATAGGTATGCGAAACATGATTGACGAGCTCAATCGCTAACTCCGATTCGTCAATCGCGACCACGAATAAACTGGCTTGTTCGATACCTGCTGTATGCAGAAGGTCATGGCGTGTTGCATCACCGTAGTAACTC
>NZ_LWFH01000005.1:0-1030 GCF_001635725.1 Oleiphilus sp. HI0066 | reverse complement strand
AATCCACGCAGCATGCAAAAAACTACGCTTAGTTGTATCTCTGTCGGCGATAAAACCTCTATCCATCATGACTGGATCGTGAAGTGGATAGCTCCAGACCTGCAGCAGCGCTACAGCAAGTAGGATTGGCCCAGGGTTAGTTACATCAAACTCGACAAAATTCAGCGCTTCTACGCTGTAGAGGCCATCACCTAATGCACTAACTACAAGTAAGGCTAGAACTGCGATGAAAATTAGCATTTGCATAACATCTGTTTTTAGCGACGCATGTAAGCCTCCTAACATCGAGTAAATCATAGCAATGGCAGCAAAAGCGACAACGGCGATGGTATAGCTACTCGTGCCAGCGGCTCCAAATAGAATTCCGATCACTAGAATGTTTGCGAAGACTTCGCTTATCAGACGCAATCCAACCACAAAGTTGTAACAGTGCGTGCCTAATTTGCCGAAACGATCCTCTAGGAAGGATTGGACGCTATTGAATCCGTGTTTAAAACGAATTGAATCAACGATGGCTGCTCCAGTTAGGAATGATAAGTAATAAGCCGCATAAGCAATCGTTCCCCATATGCCGTAATAAAATCCTAGTATGGCTGCGTTAAGTAGAGATCGAGCAAAAATCCAAGTCGTGACTTGGCTGAGCACTAAAGTGAACAGAGATGGAGCCTGACCTTGTGGGCTGAAACCGGAAAAGAAACCTTCGTTAGATTTTGCTTTCGGTGAGATTGCGATTGATAACAAGGCGAGTGCAGCAACAACAATTGGTAGGGTTGCGCTCATGAGAAAGACTCCGTGTGTTTATTATGTTGTAAAATGGTCTACTTCTAGACTTCTAGACTTCTAGACTTCTAGACTTCTAGACTTCTATCGAACCGATTGGTTCAAATCCTGTGTAATTAAAAACTATTTGTAGGATTTCTTATCATCGACCACATAGGTGGACTTCCTTTTCCTAGATCGATCTGGCCAATACTCTCAAAGCCAAAGCGTTGATAGAACATTAAATTTTCTTCTTTGCTGTTCTCTAGAT
>NZ_LWFH01000004.1:0-1042 GCF_001635725.1 Oleiphilus sp. HI0066 | reverse complement strand
AGCCGCTAGTCTGCAGATACAGGCGGAAAGATAGATCGCCTCCTGCTTTCGCTACTTCTTGTGCGATGTGCTGAGCAGCCTTTTCTGATACAGAAATAGACTGGCTTGGTTCGAACGTTGAAACAGTCATATAAATGTCTTCCTAGAGTATGCGTTCTTACGCGAACATGCGTTGTATTTTCGCGAGCGCAGCGAATAACTGATCGACTTCTTCGTGCGTGTTATAAAACGCGAATGATGCGCGAGCACAGCCCGGAAGTCCGAATTTTTCCATTAGAGGCATAGCACAGTGGTGGCCAGTACGAATGCCGATGCCTTGTTGATCAAGCAACATACCAATGTCGCTTGGATGTAATCCTTCAATTTTGAAAGACATAACCGGCACCTTGTTTTCAGCAGTACCAATCATCGACATGCCTGGAATGGTCTCGATTAGTTTTATCGCATGAGCCATTAAGGCGGCTTCATGCGCGTCTAGCGCTTCGCGATCGAGCGATTGAATGTAGTCAATGGCAGTGCCTAAGCCTACCGCTTCACCAATCGCTGGTGTGCCAGCTTCAAACTTATAGGGGAGTTGATTGTAGGTTGTACCCTCAAAACTAACGCGCTCTATCATCTCACCGCCACCTTGGTAAGGAGGCATCGCTTCTAGCAAGTCGCGCTTTCCATATAGAACACCAATACCTGTCGGGCCGAAAATTTTATGCGATGAAAATGCATAAAAATCGCAATCTAAATCCTGAACATCAACAGCAAAATGAGGTGTTGCTTGTGCACCATCTAAAACGGTTAATGCATTCACAGATTTTGCTTTGGCAATGATTTCATTTGCTGAATTAATGGTTCCAAGCACATTTGATACATGGGTAAAGCAAAGAAGCTTTGTGTTTGGATTCAAAAGCTCGTCGAGTTGATCAATGAGCAACTCACCATGCTCATTGATCTCCCAAACTTTAATGACCGCACCCGTACGTTCTGCCAACATTTGCCATGGAACGATATTCGCGTGATGCTCCATTCGTGTCACAATGATTTCGTCACC
>NZ_LWFH01000003.1:0-876 GCF_001635725.1 Oleiphilus sp. HI0066 | reverse complement strand
CAAGTCGCGCTTTCCATATAGAACACCAATACCTGTCGGGCCGAAAATTTTATGCGATGAAAATGCATAAAAATCGCAATCTAAATCCTGAACATCAACAGCAAAATGAGGTGTTGCTTGTGCACCATCTAAAACGGTTAATGCATTCACAGATTTTGCTTTGGCAATGATTTCATTTGCTGAATTAATGGTTCCAAGCACATTTGATACATGGGTAAAGCAAAGAAGCTTTGTGTTTGGATTCAAAAGCTCGTCGAGTTGATCAATGAGCAACTCACCATGCTCATTGATCTCCCAAACTTTAATGACCGCACCCGTACGTTCTGCCAACATTTGCCATGGAACGATATTCGCGTGATGCTCCATTCGTGTCACAATGATTTCGTCACCCGCTTCGATTTGGGGTGTTAGACCATGCGCGACCAGATTCATGGCCTCAGTCGTACCTTTGGTCCAAATAATCTGTTCGCGAGCTGGGGCGTTCAAATACGACTTAACTTTATCTCGAGCACCTTCAAAAGCTGCTGTTGCACGATCGCCTAGGGTATGCGCGCCGCGATGCACATTTGCATTATCTGAATGATAATACGCTGTCATTGCGTCGATCACTTGCTGCGGTTTTTGAGAGCTAGCTGCGCTATCGAGGTATACCAGTGGCTTACCGTTTACATCTTGGTTGAGAATAGGGAAGTCTGCGCGTGCCTTTAACGCGATCTCTTGTATCTCTTGTGCCGTCATTGCGCTCATTTAATTCGTTTTCCCGCCTAATCTTTAAAGCTAAGAAGTTCTGATAAAGTTTGCTCCCACTGTTCAGCAAGCGAAGCAATCGGAACTGCGCGTACCAATTCAAGAACAAATCCGAGCGTCAACATTTGA
>NZ_LWFH01000002.1:0-37200 GCF_001635725.1 Oleiphilus sp. HI0066 | reverse complement strand
GAAAATGTGCCAGGTCTCGAGTACATATTTCGGGCGGGTTTTAAAGAATTTAATCGTCTTCGCCAAAATGACATGGATGCCGATGCGATCATGTCTGGAACGCAGCGAGCGATGCGCGTCGCCCTAGCTCGAGAAGCAGACCGACTCGACGCAAATTTGTCTTTCTTAGCGACTGTTGGCTCGACTAGTCCTTATGTCGGCTTATTTGGGACCGTTTGGGGGATCATGAATTCGTTTTTGGGTTTGGCGCAAGAGCAGCAAGCGACACTAGCAACGGTCGCTCCAGGTATTGCTGAGGCACTTATTGCAACAGCAATGGGCTTGTTTGCTGCGATTCCAGCGGTAGTTGCATACAACCGATTCTCAGCACATTCGGATAAGCTATACAACACTTACGAGACCTTTGTTGATGAGTTTGCAAGTATTCTCCATCGCAATGTTTACGCGACAGAAAAAGCAGAATAATAGCGAGGTTTAGGTATGGCGCGCAGCAAACGTAAACCGATGTCCGACATTAACGTCGTTCCATATATCGACGTGATGTTAGTGTTATTGATCATCTTTATGGTCACCGCACCTATGTTGACGCAAGGCATTAAAATCGATCTGCCGCAGGTCGAGTCAGCCCCTGTGATTGTCGAACAAAATCAAGAGCCATTAATCATCTCAGTTGATTTAAACGGGACCTACTACATGGAGATGAGTTCGTTATCGCAAGACCCGTTGGAGCTAGATTTCTTGCTTGAGAAAACTGAGGGCTTGTTATCTGCCAATCCTCAATTAGCTGTTTTAGTTCGTGCGGATAAAAATGTTGAATACGGTCTTGTCGTTGAGTTGATGGCGGCGCTGCGTTCGGCTGGTGCGTCAGGTGTCGGTTTGATAACAGAAGATCTATGATCAAGAAAGCGAATCGCCAGCAATACTCTCAAGTTTTAAGAGAAAGCATTGCATTGCTGAAGCAGTCTTTAACTAAAGGTCATCGACGTTATCTAACAGCGAGTGTGGTTTTGCACTTGGTCGTGGTGATTGTGTTGAGTTGGTCTTGGAGTGCGAGTGAGGCAGTCAAAACCTATGTCATTCCTGCAAGTATCGAGGCGCGAGTGTTAACCGCTGAGGAAATTGATCAACTACCGTACAAGAAAAAGCAACGTCAAGAAGAACAGGCGCGTCAGAAAAAGAAACAAGATGAGCTAAGAAAGAAAAAAGAAGCGCAAAGAAAGAAAGAGTTGGCTAAGAAAAAAGCAGAGGCTGAGAGAAAAAAGAAAATCGCCAAGGCTAAGCAAGAAGAAGCTAAGAAGAAAAAGTTAGCAGAGCAAAAGCGAAAGGCAGAGTTAGAGGCGCAACGAAAGAAGCGCGAGCAGAAAAAGAAACAAGAGCAGGCGAAGCGTCAAGAACCGCCTAAACCGGTAGAGGCTCCAAAGCCTGATCGACGTTTAGAGAAATTGGCTGAACAAAGAGAGAAAACGCTACGAGAGCAGCGTATGGCAGAGCGGCTTAAAGGTATTCAAGATCTCAAAGAGTCTGCGCAATCTCCAGAGCCTGTTTTTGATTTGGATGAAAAGACCAGATATTTATCGATTATTCGTAGCCGTATTGAATCTCGATGGTTCAAGCCGCCCGGGGCTCAAAACGACACTGTAGTACTGCGTATTCGATTGTTTCCTACGGGTGAGCTGCAGAGCGTAGATGTAATAGACAGTAGTGGTAACTCTGCTTTGGATCAAAGTGCATTGGCGGCGGTTAATGCGGTAGGTAAGTTTGAAGTGCCAAAAGAAACGGCATTCTTTGAAAAATATTTTAGGTCTTTTCAAATGAGCTTTAAGCCAGAAGCTTAGTTGGTATATGTGCGAGGTTAGGGTGTTGTTATTTCTATTTAGAGTTTTTTTGGTGAGCGCCTTTTGCGTGCAGGCAGTTTATGCTGAGCTTCGTATTGAGATTACCAAGGGGTCGGACGACGCCGTTCCAATTGCTGTTGTTCCATTTACTAATCGCACGAACCTAGCCCTTCCTGCGGATATCGCACGAATTATCGATGCGAATTTATTGCGTAGTGGAGATTTCGTTACCTTACCGACCAATAAAATGCTGAGTCTTCCTGATAAATCAGGGGATGTGTATTTTCGTGATTGGAAGATGCTAGGGCAGAGTTTTGTGCTGGTGGGGCAGGTTAGCTCAGATGCAGCGGGTAGGCGATTTCACGTCCAGTACGAGCTAATGGATGTATATAATCAGAAGCGCGTTGTCGGTGAGCTGATTTCTTCTAGTACGACGGGGATGCGACAGTTAGCGCATCGTATATCGGATAAAATTTATGAAGCGATCACGGGTGTGCGTGGTGCATTCTCAACCAAAATCGCTTATGTCACTTTAGATCTAAAGGGTGACGATGCTGAGTATCGACTTCAGTTAGCTGATGCGGATGGACAGCGTTCCAAGACCTTGTTTAAAAGTGCTAAACCAGTCTTGTCGCCTTCTTGGTCAAACGATGCAACACGTATTGCATATGTCTCTTTCGAGAGCGGTCGACCGGCGATCTATATTCAAAACATTAAAACTGGAAAGCGTAAGCAGATTACTAATTTTCGTGGTTTGAATAGTTCGCCTATGTGGTCGCCAGATGATAAGAAGCTGCTAATGACTTTGTCGAAAGATGGGAACGCTGAGATCTATTCCTATCATATTGCATCGGCGAGTTTGGATCGCTTGACCAATCATTATGGTATTGACACCGAAGGTAGTTGGTCGCGCGATGGTAGACGAATTGTGTTTACCAGTGATCGTTCTGGCACGCCTCAAATCTATGAGATGGATCTTGTCGAAAGACGTCCCGAGCGCTTGACCTTTAAGGGCCGTTATAATGCGCGTCCGCGATTTAGTTATGATGGTGAGAAAGTTTATTTTGTTCATAAGTCAACGCGTGATTACCATATCGCATCGATGAACGCTGACGGAACGGACCAATATATTTTGACGGACACACCTTTGGATGAATCACCTAGTGTGTCTCCTAATGGGCGTATGATCATTTATGCCACAAAGAGAAATGGTAAGGGTGTGCTCGGTGTGGTTTCCGTAGATGGTGATTCAAAGTACTTTTTACCGTCGAGTCACGGAGAGGTTCGTGAGCCGTCTTGGTCGCCTTTCTTAAACTAAACTAAATTTATACTAAGCTTTATTGTATGAAGTAAGGGGCTTGGTTAGACTGAGGCCAGTCCTCATGCTGTGCGTAGCGCTAATTTTTAGCTGATGCATTGGTAAAAAATACAGAATTAGTCTGTAATAAAACTATATTAAAACAGACATCAATTATCGTAGATCTGACAAAGGAAGAACAATGAAATTAGAAGCGTTCAAGCACGGTTTAGCACTTGTGTTGGCAACGACCGTATTGGTTGGTTGTGAAACGACGAGTACAAGTGATCAAGAAAGCGCAGAACCAACAGCAGAGCAAGGCGCTCAAACTAGTGGTGCTGCAGGTGATGAGCAATTGACTGAACAGCAACTTGCTGAGCAAAAAGCTCAGGCTCAAGCTGAAAAAGAACAATCGGCGATGCGCGAAGTGCGCACATTCTACTTTGATCTAGACCAATCTAGCGTCAAGGCTGAGTTCCGTGCTCCATTAGC
This sequence comes from Oleiphilus sp. HI0066, assembly GCF_001635725.1. Classification (NCBI taxonomy): domain Bacteria; kingdom Pseudomonadati; phylum Pseudomonadota; class Gammaproteobacteria; order Oceanospirillales; family Oleiphilaceae; genus Oleiphilus; species Oleiphilus sp. HI0066. The sequence continues at coordinate 33,576 of NZ_LWFH01000002.1, read as the reverse complement.
GGCACATGCTTCTTATCTTGTGCAAAACCCTTCAGCGAAAATTGTGTTAGAAGGCCACTGTGATGAGCGCGGTACTAAAGAATATAACATTGCACTCGGTGAGCGTCGTGCTAACTCTGTCGCCCAATTCTTGAAGGTGAATGGTGTATCGGCTTCTCAAATTGAAGTTGTTAGTTACGGGGAAGAGAGTCCAGCTGTTGCAGGTTCAAATGAAACAGCATGGTCTAAAAACCGTCGTGTAGTGCTTCAGTACTAATTAGCATATGTTGAAGTATTCAAAACATAGAAAAGGGCTTCTTACGAAGTCCTTTTTTGTATCCCTTTGTTTTGCGTTATCTGCAAGTGTTTCAGCTAAGACACTTATCTTTCAATCGAAAGATAATAGTGCCTCCGAGCCTGTGTATGAGCAAGAGTCTGGCTCGCAAGTTCAAGCGTCTACTCCATCTGCGCCAGTCGCTCCTGCGGTTGGGCAAACTTCAAATATCAATTCTGAATTGTTCTTTATTGTCGAAGAGTTGAAGCAAGAGGTGATGTCGCTCAGAGGTGTTGTTGAAGAGCAGGCATTTGAGATTCGCCAGCTGAAGCGTCAATCTCTTGATCGTTATAAGGATCTAGATTCTCGGCTTCAGGAAATGGCAAAAGCGCGCGCTGAGTCGGTTAGCGTCGTTCAAAAACCAGAGCTTGTGACAGCTTCGCCAAATATATCAAGCGTTCAAGGCGCGGCGGTTGTGCCGGTTGTCGTTCAGGCTGATGTGAAGAGTGCCGCTGCTCCAGCAGAGTCTGCTCCGTCTGTTGATCAGGATCAGCAGAAGTTAGATTATCAAAACGCTTATGCTTATGTGACTAAAAAGGATTTTCCTGCTGCGGTCGATGCATTGCATGCCTTCGTTGAGAAGTACCCTGATGGAGATTTGACTGGCAATGCTTTTTATTGGCTCGGAGAAGTTTACCTTGTGTTGCCTCAGCTTGAGCAAGCAAAGCAGGCCTTTAGTATCGTCGTGAAAACGTTCCCGGGGCATCGTAAGTTGTCCGATGCGACGTACAAGTTAGGTGTTACATATGATCGTCTTCAGCAACCTGCCGAAGCCGAGCGATACCTGAAAATGGTTCAGGAAAAATTTCCAAATAGTACAGCTGCGAAACTTGCTAAAAGCTATACAATATCGCGCTAACTAATTGAAAAATAACAAGTTAAAGATTTTTTTTAGAATCGTAAAAAAAACCGTAAATTTGGCTTGTTATTTTTTTTAGAATCATTACTATATGCGCCTCGTCGGGTCGTTAGCTCAGTTGGTAGAGCAGTTGGCTTTTAACCAATTGGTCGCAGGTTCGAATCCTGCACGACCCACCACTTTTATATTTTTGAAGTGGTGCTCGGTACAACGAGCAGTGTCTGACTTTCCTTTCTAGGAATATATACTAAGGTGTGACACCAACCACGCCGCTCATCATGATGGTGATTCTTGGGTCGTTAGCTCAGTTGGTAGAGCAGTTGGCTTTTAACCAATTGGTCGCAGGTTCGAATCCTGCACGACCCACCACTTTCTTTCTCAGTACAAACTCCTATTTACCACTTGGTCACGCGACAACTAACTTTGTTCGTCCAGGATGAGAACCGTTAAGGTCCGAGCCGAGCAGCTTTGCTGCGAGACAACGTTGGCGCGCGCTCGTCACGACAACGACCCGAAGGGCGAGCGAAGCGAGTAATCCGCACGACATACCACTCTCTCTATCAGTAAAAAACAATCTTATTCTAAGCTCAGTCACGTAAGCGTTACTTATTTCCTTGCGAGATAAGAGCCGTTAATTTTTATGCTGCAGCAGTACAGTGTTCTTTTTACGAATAGCGCAGTAGTCCTAGCGCAGTGACTTTACTATAATATGCGCCGATTATTTCCACCGGATATATGTAATACATGAGTGACTTTCAAGACCGCGTTCTAGTACAAGAGCATTTAGCGCACGAAAAAATCCCACAAGCGATTGATCAAGCACAGGTAGATCAACTCACAGCAGAAATAAAAGGGCTGTTGAAACAGAACAATGCTGTGTTGATTGCACACTATTACACGGATCCGTTGGTTCAAGGCTTAGCTGAGGAAACCGGTGGGTGCGTGTCCGATTCACTTGAAATGGCACGCTTTGGCGCGAAGCACGAAGCTGAATCTGTGGTCGTCGCAGGTGTGCGCTTTATGGGTGAAACAGCCAAGATCTTAAGTCCTGAAAAGCGTGTATTTATGCCGACTCTTGAGGCGACCTGTTCATTAGATATTGGTTGTCCTGTTGAGGAGTTTTCTGCATTCTGCGATCAGCACCCCGATCGCACGGTTGTCGTGTATGCAAATACCTCTGCTGCGGTTAAGGCGCGGGCTGATTGGGTTGTTACGTCGAGCATTGCTCTTGATGTTATTGAGCACCTTGATCGGAAAGGCGAAAAAATAATCTGGGGCCCAGATAAGCACCTTGGTGGGTATATTCAAAAACAAACTGGTGCGGATATGTTGCTATGGGACGGTTCATGTATCGTGCATGAGGAGTTTCGCGCAAGTGGCATTAAGGATCTGCTAAAAATTCACCCTGACGCTGCTGTGCTGGTTCACCCTGAGTCGCCCGATGCAATGGTCGAGCTGGCTGATGCGGTTGGTTCGACATCGCAACTTATTAAAGCGTCTCAAACTCTTCCGAATGACAAATTTATCGTTGCTACAGATAACGGTATTTTTTACAAGATGAAGCAGCTTAGTCCTGAGAAGATGTTCATTGAAGCGCCAACAGGTGGAAGTGGTGCGACATGTCGTAGCTGTGCGCATTGCCCTTGGATGGCGATGAATGGCTTGGAAGGTATTCGTGACGTTTTAAAAGATGGGGCTGGCTGCGAGGTTTTTGTTGATGATGACTTGCGCAAGCAAGCCTTAATTCCTCTGGAGAGGATGTTATCGTTTAAAGCTTGATGATGTTTATCATCCAGTGAAAACAGATTTGTTCAATCTGTCATTGATTCTTAATTATTCCCGCTTTTTTGTTTAGAAAGGCGGGTTGTCTTTTAGCTGGTAAGCGTAGTCGAGTTGTCGCTTCATAATGCTCGCTAATCTGCTTTCTGGCTTCGCCTTCTTAATTCCTATTTGAAGTTGCTCTATAGCTTGGTTGAGTCTGCCAGTTAGTAGGAAGAACTCAGCACGAGCGCGATGCAGGGCGACAATGTTGCCAGCTTGTCCGTGAATTTCTGCGAGTAAATACCAGATAACAGGGTTATCCGCGCGCGTTCTACTTTGTGCGATGAGGAGCGTCTCCGCTTCGGAATAGCGTTGTTCTTGCTCGTAAATTTCTGCGAGTAAGATCGCGGCAGAATAGTTGTTCGGATTGAATTCGAGCAGCGTTTTAAGTCGCGCTATAGACGCTTCAGCATTCCCAGAAAAATATTCTGCTTCTGCTAAAAATATGCTGATCACTGGGAGTGCTGGATACTTGGCATGTAGTTTCGTCAGTATTTCTAAAGATTCTTTAGGTTTGCTATCAAATAAGGCGTACGCCAGTGCGAATCTTGTCGCATCGACATTTTTATGCTGACCTTTTTCTATAGTTGATCGATAGTATTTGATCGCAGACTCTTTCGACTCTGCGAAATCTGTTGCGACGATCGCTTTAGATATATGAAATTGAAAGTTATCACGGTATTGCTTGATGGGATATTGTTCGGCGCGGTTTTTTGTATCGGCAACTCGATTTTCAGATAAGGGGTGAGTTGAGAGATATTCGGGTGGTGAAGAGCCTTGTAGTCTTGCATTTTTGAGCATGGTTTCGAACATGCGTGGCATTGCTCTTGGATCGAAATTAGATTTGTACATGGTTTCGATGCCAATTCGGTCTGCTTCTTCTTCGTTCGAGCGTGAATAGCTAAGTGCTTTTTCTACAGACATCGCTTGGGTTGATGCAAGTGTCGCGATTCCTGCCTCGGCGCCAGTTGTGGCTGCGATTACAGCGCTTGCCAATATGCCTGCGAGGGTTAGCGGGGTGCTGAGCTCCTGCTTTTGAAGTCGTCGTGCGTAATGGCGTTGACTCAAATGCGCCAATTCGTGAGCAAGAACAGAAGCAAATTCTTGTTCATTCGCGGCATGTAAAAATAGTCCCGCATTGATACCGATAACGCTTCCGGGTACCGCGAACGCGTTTAACTCTGGGCTGTTAAGGATGACAAAGCGAAATGATTTGTCAGCGACTGTAGAGTTCGGGGCGAGAGAGTAGACAAGTTGTTCAAGATATTCTTCGACGCTAGGTTGTTCATAGGTGCGAACTTGGCCTCGTAGCGCAGATAGCCATGCAGTGCCTAACTCGCGTTCCTGTTCGATCGAAATGATTGTAGAGCTTGCGTTTCCAAAGCTTGGAAGCTCGGATTCATTTGCCTGAACAGAGAGTGAGAATAAGATTGCTGCAAAGAAAATAGAGCGCTGCATTTGAGCTAGTTGATCTCGGTGTTAATGTTATTGTGTTCTTTATAGTAACTGTACGTTGATTCCTAGTCACGAAAGCTTATTATTGCAAACCTTAAAATATCATTACCAAGAACAAATATGAGCGATTACGACCACCTTGTCGATGCGCGAGGAGAGGCTTGTCCAATGCCTTTGTTGCGCGCGAAATTGAAGTTGAATGAAATGTTACCAGGACAAACTGTCAAGGTGATGGCAACAGATGCCGGGTCTGTGCGAGATTTTGAAGCCTTTATTGGGCTAACTCCTCACGCTCTAGAAACAGCGCATTCTGATGACGAATACGTTTATTTAATTACGAAAAGAGATAAATAGAACCGTATGTTGAAGATTGTACAATCTTGGGTGGAGCGTTATTTTTCTGATGAGCAAGCGATTGTTCTCGCGTCATTACTTGCCATTGGATTTGGTGTCATCCTGCTGTGGGGCGATATTCTTGCACCTGTTTTAGCATCGATAATCATTGCGTTTGTATTGCAAGGAGCTGTTTCTTGGTTGAACAAACGTGGGCTACCGCAATTACTCTCTGTGACAGTGGTTTTTAGTACCTTTTTGTCCGCGATTTTCGCTTTGATATTTGCTGTTCTCCCTTTGGTTTATTCGCAGTTTGAGTCTTTGGTAAATGATTTTCCCAAAATAGTGAGCACGCTACGTGTCTATGGGGATGATCTGCAGGAACGTTTCCCCGCGTTCTTCCAAGGTGATGAAATAACGCTCGCATATCAGCAGCTATCGGAAGGCTCAGCGCAGGTCGTTCAATGGATATTCTCTCATTCACTATCAACGCTGCCAGTGATTGTAAGTGTGATGATTTATCTCATTGTTGTTCCGATCTTAGTGTTTTTTCTCTTGAAAGATCGCACGAAAATTTTGATGTCGATTGATGCAGCGCTCCCGTCAAAGAAAGGCCTAATTCAGCGAGTCTCGCTCGAAATGAATGAGCAGTTTTCTAACTATCTGCGTGGCAAAGCGATAGAGATTTTCGTTGTCGCCGTTTTTACCTATATTGTGTTGCAGTATTTCGGTCTTAATTACGCAGCGTTGTTGTCAATGCTTGTTGGCTTGTCGGTGTTGATTCCCTATATCGGAGCGATAGTTGTAACGATCCCGGTCGCCTTGATTGCTCTGTTTCAATTTGGTCTTACGGACGAGTTTTACTACGTGTTGATCGCATATTTTGTAGTGCAAGCGATTGACGGTAATGTGTTAGTTCCTTTGCTGTTTTCTGAGGTGGTTAATCTTCACCCGATTCTCATTATCGTCGCTGTATTGTTTTTCGGTGGTGTGTGGGGTTTTTGGGGAGTGTTCTTCGCGATACCTCTGGCAACGCTGGTTAAGGCAGTTTTAACGGCATGGCCAAGGGTGGATGCTGAAGCTTAGAAGGAAGTAAAACGCTATACCAAAAGCGAAGAAGGTATAGCGTTATTAGTTTTACAGAACTTGGTCCAATTCTGCTAACAGATCCTCGTGATGTGATTTCGTTTTAAACTTATCCATCACTTTCAACAGTTTGCCATCTTTACCGATAATGAAGGTGGTGCGAATGAGCCCCATAAACTCTTTGCCCATAAACTTCTTTAATCCCCAGCAGCCATATTGTTCCGCTACGGCGTGATCTTCGTCTGAAAGGAGAGGGAAGTTTAGGTCGTGCTTTTCGATAAACTTTGGAAGTCGCGCAACAGGGTCTGGGCTAATGCCAAATACCTCAACTCCTCTTTCCGCTAACTCTGCTTTCGTGTCACGAATGCCGCAAGCTTGTGTGGTGCAGCCAGGCGTCATTGCTTTAGGATAAAAAAACACAACAACAGCGCTTTTGTCTTTGTAATCTGACAAGTTAATTACGTCGCCGTCTTGATTGCTCAGCGAAAAATTTGGCGCGGTTTCGCCGACGGTTGGATGAGTCACAAAAAGTCTCCTTGTTATAAAGCGTTTACCAAAGTCTTGTTAGCGTTGCGGTTCGATGACAGCATCGAGATTTCTGTCGTCACAGAAGTCGATAAAGTTTTCGCGCAAGCTAGCAATATGCGTGTCGGCAGGAATGCGGATTAGCATATTTAGGTTGAACATTTGGGTTCCAGTGTGTGGCGCGCTATATGTTCCTGTGGAAAGATCATCAATATTGATTTGTGCAGATGAGAAAAACTGCGCGATTTCATGAACGATTCCAGGGTTGTCGAGGGCGACCACGTCTACGGTATACGAGAAAGCTTGCGCACTTGGACGTGCCACCGTGTGTTTTATTGTGGTTGTTAGGCCGAGCTCATCGGAAAGTGCAGGAAGGGCCTCTTCTAATTTTGTAATGCTGTTCGGCTGGCCAGAGATCATCATGATGACGGCAAACTCTCCACCAAGAACGGTCATGCGACTATCCACGATATTGCATTGAGCTTCTGCGCAAGCCTTTGCGAGCTGATTTACGATGCCTGGTTGGTCAGTGCCAATACTTGAAATTACTAAGTGAGAATCTTGAGTGCTTGTATTCATTATTATTCAATTCGCCATATAAAAGAGTTGTATTAAGAGTATAGGTATATCAGTAAGTTCTACCAAGCTTTCGGGCAATGTTTCCGCTTGTTTAAAATCGTTGCGAGCATTAACATACGCGCTTGGAAATACGCGCGTAAATTCTTATCGCGCAAGACCTTGTTTGCTCGGAGAACTCTATGATAACTGGCAGTATTGTTGCCCTCGCAACCCCAATGCACAGTGATGGCTCACTTGACTGGGACCGCCTTGACCAACTTGTTGATTTTCACATCGAAAACGGCACAGATTCAATTGTTGCTGTTGGCACAACCGGTGAATCAGCAACATTAAGTCCTGAAGAGCACTGCAAAGTTATCGAACGAGTTGTAAAACGTACCGCGGGTCGCATTCCAATCATCGCGGGTACTGGAGCTAATTCTACTCTTGAAGCTATCGAGTTGAGCAAAGCTGCTAAGCAAGTTGGCGCTGACGCTTGTCTCTCTGTTACGCCTTACTACAACAAGCCAACGCAAGAAGGTTTGTATCAGCATTTTAAGGCGATCGCAGAAGCAGTGGATATCCCTCAAATTTTATACAACGTTCCGGGTCGTACGGCTGTCGATATGGCAAACGAAACTGTGGTTCGTTTATCTAGTGTCGAAAACATTATTGGTATCAAAGATGCGACAGGTGACGTGGCGAGAGGGATCGAACTGATCAAGTCCGTGCCTGAAGGTTTCGCAGTTTATTCTGGTGATGATCCAACTGCTTATGAGCTAATTCTGAACGGTGGTCAAGGCAACATTTCTGTTACCGCGAATATTGCGCCAAAGAAAATGCACGAACTATGTGTTGCAGCAGCAAACGGCGAGGCAGAACAAGTCAAGGCAATGAATGATAGCTTGATGTCTTTGCACGATGTGATGTTTGTTGAATCTAACCCAATTCCCGTGAAGTATGCGTTGCATTTGATGGGCTTAGCTGAAACAGGCATACGACTCCCGCTAACGGTTCTTGATGAGTCCAAGCAGCCAGAGTTGAAAGCTGAATTAGATAGCGCAGGCTTATTGTAGTTTTTATGGTATTCAAACAATTTTATAGGGCTCCTTTCGGGGCTCTCATTTTTTGTGCATTAACGAGCTGTGCTTTTATTGGTGATCGTTCGAGCGAGTATAAAGACGCTGAAGACGGTAAAGCTCTTGTCGTTCCTGAGTCATTGAGTGATGACCTCCTACAAGAAAGATATCGTATACCGCAAGCGCATTCCGAGTTGGTTGTTCCTGGCAAATACGTGTTGCCACTGCCGCCTGATGCAACTGCGAGTTTAAGCGATGATCCATACACTATCGTGGCACACGATAATGACGTTTGGTTAGAACTGCCCATGTCGCCAAGTAAGGCGTGGACTTTAATCGACGCGTTCTGGCAGACAAATGGCTTTGATGCGCATGAGGAAAGTGTTGCAGCAGGATATTTTTCTAGTGAAGAACTAAACGAACAAGGTTCTCATCAAAACTTTATGGAAGCCTTGGAAGCGACTAGTCACGAGCCGATTGTTATCGAGGGTACGGCTTTCCAAACGCGCTTGCGACAGGGCATACGTCGAAATACATCCGAAGTACAAGTTCGGGCTTTGTTCCCAGATGCCTCGGATACAATGCGTCGTGTATGGCAAAGTCAGCCACATGCACCAAGAGTTGAACGCGGTTTGCTTGAGTTTATGGCCGAGTCGATTACTTCTCGAGATCAAGCCGATTTACGTTACTCGCTCAATGCGGTTGAGATCGGCGATGAATCATTGGTCAGAATTCTAGAAGACGAAGCTGGATATCCATATCTTGAATTGCGAATCAATTTTACGCGTTCGTGGGTTGAAGTGATTGATGCTCTGAATGCAAGTTCAGCATTAATTTCATACCGCGATAAAGACGAAGGTGTGGTGACCATTAGCTATCTCAGCCAAGAAGATATCGAAAGCTGGTACACCTTTGAGTCAACGATCGAAGAGTTGAAATCTGAACGCAATATCGAACTTAAATTCTACGCAGAAGAGCAAGACGTCATTCACGTGCGAGCCAAATTGCTGAATGATCGATTAGAGCCAGAAAGCGTTCGTGAGCTGATTGAACTCGTCTTTGAGCATATTTCATAGATAGAAATTTTTAATTTGTATAGGGTCAGGGCAGAGATGCAAAAGCAAGATTTATTGTACGCAGGAAAAGCGAAGTCTATTTACAAAACAGACGATCCAAATTTTATGGTCATGGAATTTCGTGATGACACCTCTGCATTTGATGGTGAAAAAATGGAGCAGCTTGACCGTAAGGGCATGGTTAACAATAAGTTCAACGCTTTTGTCATGCAGAAGTTATCTGAAGCAGGTATCGAAACCCATTTTGAGTCGTTGCTCAATGACAATGAGAGTTTGGTAAAAAATCTCGAAATGCTGCCTGTTGAATGCGTTGTGCGTAACCGTGCCGCTGGAAGTCTTGTTCGTCGACTTGGTGTAGATGAGGGTGCTGAGCTAAATCCTCCTACCTTTGAATTGTTTTTGAAAAACGACGCTTTGCATGACCCAATGGTGAACACTTCATTGTGTGTCACATTTGGTTGGGCGACTGAAGACCAGCTTGCTGACATGAAACGACTGACATTAGCAGTCAACACAGTATTGTCTGAGCTGTTTAAGTCGGGCGGTATGATCTTAGTAGACTACAAACTTGAGTTTGGTTTGTTTGAAGGTCGCATTGTTCTAGGTGATGAGTTTAGCCCGGATGGCTGTCGTATTTGGGATGCTGAAACGCTAAATAAAATGGATAAAGATCGATTTCGTCAAGGTTTGGGAAGCGTGATCGAAACCTACGAAGAAGTTGGTCGTCGAATAGGTATCGAATTTTAAAATAGTGTCTAAGCTTAAGGTGTTAAATATAGAAACACCTTAAGGAATTCCTATGAAAAACTCGTCATTGTTCTCTCGTAAATCTTTATTACCAGCAGCGGTGCTTGGTGCTTCACTTGCAGCAAGCTCTGCCTCTGCCGATGTTATTGGCGGTGAAGTCTCCGTGTCATACTGGAACGCGGGTTATGGTGGTGATGTAAATGATCGTGTGGCGTCAGCACAGAAAATTGATTTACAAGACGATTTGAATTTTGACGACTCTGGTTTTGTAGAGTTCTCTGCTGCGATTGAACACCCAGTCCCAATTCTTCCTAACGTTAAAATCAAGCACATCGATTTAGATGAATCTGCGAACGGCAGCTTGAGTGTGAATTTTGACGGCGTAACGTTTGATGGTGATGCAAAAACAGATTTAGATTTGACGCATTCATCTGCGATTCTTTATTACGAAGTCTTAGACAATTACGTGAATTTAGATCTTGGTTTAGACGTCAAACTATTTGATGGTCAGTTAAGAATCGAGGACGTTGGCACAGGTAGTGTTAGTGAAACGAAGATCGATGATCCCATTCCAATGGCATATGTCGCTGCAAGTGTTGAGTTGCCGTTAACCGGGTTGAGTTTTGGTGCTCAAGTGTCTGGTATTAGCTACTCTGGCGATAAAGTGATGGATGCGAAAGCAGGTATTCGTTACGACATTAGCCTGTTGTTTGTTGAGGCAGGGTATCGCTCAATGATGATTCAAGTAGAAGATGTTAATGATATTGACGTCGATGCCGATTTGAGTGGCGCGTTTATCTCCACGGGTATCGACTTTTAATCAGCACTTTGGTGCTTAACGGTTTTATAACTTAATAGATAGTAGGTTTGAGTGTGAAAGTATTAATTACAGGGACGGCGGGTTTTATCGGTAATGCCTTAGCGATACGTTTGTTAGATCGCGGCGATACCGTCATCGGATTAGATAACGTCAACGATTATTATGATCCGAGTTTAAAGGAAGCACGACTCGCGAGAATTAAAGATCACCCAAACTTTACTGAAGAACGTGTTTCTCTCGAAGGTCGCGTTGAAGTTGAGCGGGTCTTTGCTGAGCATAAACCACAAAGAGTCGTGAACTTAGCTGCGCAGGCTGGTGTTCGTTATTCGCTCGAGAATCCGCAAGCTTATATCGATGCGAATATCGTTGGATTCACGAATATTCTTGAAGGTTGTCGTCATCACGAAGTTGAGCATCTTGTTTATGCATCAAGTAGTTCCGTATATGGTGCTAATGAAAGTATGCCGTTTTCTGTGCATGACAATGTCGACCATCCAGTAAGCCTGTATGCTGCGTCTAAGAAGTCGAATGAATTGATGGCACACACGTATAGTCACTTGTTCGGATTGCCGACGACTGGCTTACGGTTTTTCACGGTATATGGCCCTTGGGGACGACCTGACATGGCCTTGTTTATGTTTACTAAGAATATTATCGAAGGGAAACCTATCGACGTATTTAATTATGGTAAGCATCAGCGTGACTTCACCTATATTGACGATATTGTCGAGGGCGTTATTCGTACCTTAGACAATACTGCTGCTTCAAATCCCGATTGGTCTGGAGTAGATCCTGATTCAGCCACATCTAGAGCGCCTTATCGCATCTATAACATTGGTAGCAATAATCCATGTGAATTGCTCCGTTATATAGAGTTGATCGAAGAAAACGTTGGTAAGAAAGCAGAGAAAAATCTTCTTCCAATGCAGCCGGGTGATGTACTTGCAACCTACGCCAATGTCGATGCATTAATCAAAGATGTTGATTACAAGCCGTCAACGCCCTTAGAAGAGGGTGTTGCGAACTTTGTTGAGTGGTATAGAGACTTCTACAAGGTTTAAGTTAGATAGCCTGCCATATCTTTCTTGATATGGGCTTTTTCTTACAAACTTCATCTCATCTTAAAACGCCGCGAGTGAGCCTTTTACAGGTTCTTGCTTGCGGCGTCGCTAGTTTCAGGCCATGAATTTGGTAAACCAATAAGATCTCAACTATTATATTTTGAGCTGTATATTGGCCGCACTAACAATTATTGTCAGGGAAAGTAATATGAATCATGTCTATTCTGCGATCGCTCTGATCGGTAGTTTTGCCTTCAGTACACTTTTGCATTCTGCGCCATTAAAACCAATCCCTAAAGAGTCTGGCTTTAGTGGTTCAGTCGTGGGTGGTGCTTCTGCTGTTGAGTATTCAAGTAACTTAGTTGCGGGCACGAGTGGCAAGTTAAGTGACCAAACAATTAAAAGCATTAATGCAGATCCGGAAACAGAATCGAGTGTGGCTCCTTTCATTACTGGTGAGGTGAATTACACCTTTGCTGAATCCCGCACACAGGCCTATTTGGGTGTCGCACTGGAAGACTTAGTACGTTACGACTTGGCATTCCAATTGGGAGTGAAACAAGAGCTTTCTAAAAAAGGTATCGTTTATGGTGCGTTTCTTTTTAGTGCGTTACCAACTGAAGTCTATGCGGACCCTTATGTTGCGAATGTAGCAAGAGCGCGCACTGATCGATCTTCTACAGGCGCGCGACTTGGTTGGCAAAACGTATTAGGCACGGGATTAGGTCTGGAGGTAAGTTCTCGTGAGATCGAATTAGATGAAGAAAATGCCGGCGCCGATTTGGTTACAAATAATGTAATTACTGCCGATGAGCAAACGCTTCTTAATCGAGAAGGAACACAAACCGAGGTCACTGTGAGCTACTTGTTCAGAATTAGCAAAGGCCACTTGGTTGTTCCTGAGTTAAATTTTGATCGTTTTGATCTAGACGGTAAGGCGCGTGCTAGAGATCGAATGGGAGCGACGCTCGCATACTTTCATACTCGATCGACTTGGTCATTCGTGGGTACACTGTTTTATTCAAGCTCTGACTACGACGAGCTCAATCCAATATATGGAAAGAAAGAAGAGGTTGATACTATTGGGGCTAGTTTAGTGCTCACATATGGTCAACTGTTTGGGTACAAAGATCTGTCTGTGTTTGGCTCCGTTGCTGCAGCAGAATCCGATTCGAATATTGATTTTTATGATCAAGATGCCTCAAGTGCAATGCTCGGTTTAATTTATCAGTTTTAGTGAGGTTTAAGAGGCGAACTTCTAAGTCTAAACACGCCGAAGTTTAAGGAGATTTGTAAGTAAGAATTAAATCGTGATTTCTTCTTGCGTCCGATACACGGCTTTGTTAAATTACGCGCCGTTCTCGAGTCGAGAAAAAAGTTTTATACGACCGTAGCTCAGTTGGTTAGAGCACCACCTTGACATGGTGGGGGTCGGTGGTTCGAATCCACTCGGTCGTACCAATATTTTCTAGGAAATATCAAAGGCTTACAGGTTTTAAATTTGTAAGCCTTTTTTCGTTTTCGAGCCGGATGCCATTCTTTGCCCAAGTTGTATTTTATTTTGATATTTTCTCGCAATGAATGACCTTTACCCTTTTACTGTATAGCGAATCAACCCAACAAATTAGGTCGTGGGCTTGTTCTCAAGTGCTGTTCTCGACAGCGTCATCCAGAAGCTACTTATTAATCGTGAAGCTAGGCAACAGTAGACACAGTTATTTTATGCCTTAAAGCCCTACTTGAACAGCATCCAGTTTTTCTGAATATGATGCCTTCGTTTATCTTTTAGACAGATATTAAACGACATATGTATTTTGGTTTTAACAATGCTATTTCTTGAATTCCCTGAAAGTAGGTAGTTATTGTCATGTGAGTAGTGGACAGCGATCATGACATACATTGGATACCTTTTTCTTCAAGAGCATTTTGTTTAGAAATCGAGCTTATAATATCTTTTCTGCGGTGTGTGCTCGGGTAATACGCTCTGCATCTTAACTCTTCGATTTTAGTTTGCATGTTGTGCTAGCTGATCTAAACTTGGATCGTTATAAAAACTCAGATTCTGAATAAAGAACTGGATATCAACATTGAATGTGTACAAGAATTTGCAATGTGATGAGTGAATCTAACCTTTAATATTTCGGATATGGACGTGTTGCTAAAGAAAATTCTTTCTTATCATTTTGTTTTTGTAGTCGGCTTTCTGCCTAATCCATTGTTTGCGCTTGAAACAGATAAGATCTCGCTCAAAGCTGGCTATTCGCGAGCAATTGAAGACCGTAGTGATACAAATGGCGGATCCAGTGATGCGCTTGATCCGGGCAATGATGGTTTTATTATAAACACCACTGCAATGTTCAACAGCCAATACAGTGATTACTTTGATACCTATCTAGATTTCGCGTGGCTACAGTATACTGACCGAAAAGTTATTATCCCGGGGCTGGGTATCGTCCACTCGGCTGAATTGGAGGATTCTGCGATTCAACCCTTTATCGGTGCCGGCGTCGGATATGCATTTATGTATCTCGATGATTCACCATCGGCTAAGCTGGATTCAATTGACCGCAATGGGCAGTCTGTTGTGTTTACATTACAAGCGGGTGCTGATATCCCATTAAGCGAGTCATTGTCGCTCGATCTTACCGCGCGATATGACATGTATAACATTGACAGTAGCTTTTTGCAGGATTCCGGTTTAACTATCGTGAAGGATAGAGGCGCTCTAAGCGTTTTAGCAGGCCTAAGTTACCATTTTGATTCCCCCTCTCGAAGCAATTATGTTGATGAGGACTTTGACGGTGTCACACGAAACCTTGACCGCTGTCCCGACACCTTGATTAATGTGCCCGTCAACGAGGCGGGTTGTCCTCAATACCGTTTCAATATCAATTTGTCTTTTAACTTCGCCAAATTTGGTATAGACGATATTGTTGAACACCCTGATTTTAATGCAGCTGAATTCTTGAAGAAAAACACGCAGTACTCGGTCCGCATTATTGGTTATACAGATAGTAAAGGCTCTGCTTCTTTTAATGAAAAACTCGCCAAAAAGCGCGCCATTGAAGCCAAACAATACTTCCTTGACAAAGGGGTTTCGGCCGAACGTGTTGCGATTCTCGGGCGTGGAGAGCGCGAGGCACTTCGTAATAGCAAGGGAGAGGATAGCGATCTCGCTAATAGAAGAATTAAATTGGAATTCTATCGAACGGAGCTAGGTGCAGAATGAGCCCCTTAATGAAACTTATCTTATTCGTGGCATTCAGTGTTTTGATGGGATGCACTGATGACAATCCCATTTTTGCCAGTTCAAGTAATATAAATAGACAACTGACAATCGTTCCGTTGCAAACGACTCTAAACAAAGGTACCTCACAAGTTTATCAAGCCTATGTTGTTAGTAGTGACGGCTCACAGCTTAACGTAACAAGAGATTCTGTCTGGAGTGTTGATCAAACAGCACTTGCTGCGATTAGCCAAAGTGGTCTTTTAGAGACTTTAGAAGCGGGAGAGCTCACGGTTTCAGCCCAATATCAAGAGTTGGTGGCCACAGCAAATCTTATTGTCACTGACAAAGTGATCACAAGTTTTTCTGTATTGCCACAGGAAGTGATTACGTTAGCAGGTTTAGAGCGTCAATTTTTAAGTTTCGTTGAATTTGATGATGGATCTAATCAAGATGTGACAGTCGATACCCAGTGGACGTCCTCTGATCCTGACATTGCAAACTTTCCTGGTCGACCGGGCAACGCGCGAGCGATTCTAGCAGGGCTTGTAACAATATCGGCTGAGTTTAATTCCTTCTCTGACACTGCTTCGCTAGAGGTCATTTCTGGAGAACCTACAGAGTTTTTAATTACACCTCCTGTCAGCTACGTACCAATCGGTGTTAATGAAAATTATTCAGCAAGTATTGCACTTGCAACGACCCCTGTTGAATATCTAGATGTTACCGAACAAGTGGTATGGTCGGTTGATGAGCCAAAACTCGCTTTCATTTCAAATGATATTGGACTGAAAGGCCAAGCTACGGCGAAAAGCGAAGGCGTTGTTATTGTCTCTGCAAATCTCAGTTTCGCCGGTCAGTCTGCTGTCGCGAATGCTGAATTAAACGTTATTCCAATTCAACTGGAAAGCATCGAGGTTAACCCTGAAAATATAACAGTTGTACGTGGTACTGATGGGCAATACGTAGCAACCGGTATATTTAATGATCAGCAAAGTAGGGACATCACCGATACGGTGGTATGGTCTTCATCCAACGACACCGTGGCAAAAATTGAGACCTTTGGAGCAAATAGTGGTCGTGCTGTAGCGATTAATCCCGGCAAGACAGATATTACGGCTGCGCTTAATGGTCTAAGTGATACTGTGACGGGTACCGTTGTCGCGCCCGAACTCAATACACTGCGCGTCTATCCACAAAACGCCTCTATTCCACTTGGTGAATCACAACCTTTTAGTGCCTTCGCCGATTATAGCGACGGTACTTCGCAGGACGTTTCGAATCGTGTCGCTTGGACTAGTTCGAATACAACGCTTGCAACATTGAATTTACGCATACCGGGTCGCGTGGATTCAGACCCAACATTTGCTGGGCTCCTGCCCGATACTACTGATATTTCGGCATCATTGGGCGGCGTAGATAGCAATATAGCTGTACTCACCGTAACAAACGCAACGCCTACAGCACTCCGTATCGTGCCGGGTGATAGCGACTTGCCACTTAGGGTCGATGCAAATTATGAAGCAATGCTCGACTATTCGAATCAGACAACGCTTAATGTGACAGACCAGGTAGTCTGGTCATCGAGCAATCAAGAGATTGCTTCTATAAGCAATTCACCGAGTAATGAAGGCCGTGTGCATACGGTTAAGACCGGCACTACGGTCATAACGGCCAAATATATTGATGGCACCCTAGATTTGTCTGACTTTGTAAATCTTGATGTCACGAGTGATTACGTAACGTTTATAACTCCGAGTTGCGAGCCTTCCGATCTATTAGTAGGTGATTTTGCAACATGCTCTTGCACCGCTAATTTGTCAGGGGGAGGTAAGTTCGATTGCACACCCTTTGCTAACTTCACGCCAACACCTGGCGGCTTAGCTTTATTTGGTAGCGATTCATCAGATCGAAATATTGCGGAAGCCATTGCGGCAGGTAATGTAAATGTTTATATCGAGTTTAGTAATTCTAGTGGGAATGCTAGCCTCAGAATAGAGTAGAAGGGTATCTAATGCTGACCTTTTTATACAGTTTTCAGGAGATCTGGCATCACTTGAAATCTAGCTTGTGAGAGTAGTTCGATTTAAATATAAATCCGGCATCAACTTTACTGACAATAAAAAGGACTTACCAAAATGCGATCTAGACTAAATACAACCATGGTTGTCGTGCTCTGTTTTCTTTGTCCAAGTGTGTTTGCTTGTACCGGAATCATATTGCGGGCACTTGATGGAACAGCCGTTCCGGCGCGTACAATGGAGTTTAGTTTCGATGTGCACTCAAATATCCTAGTCGTTCCAGCAGGCACAAAAATTGAAAAACTCATTATGGACGAGAATCTCACTGGTGGCACTTATGTGACTAAGTATGGCGTGGTGGGAGCCAACGCCCTAGATAAACCCATTGTCGTTGATGGAATAAATGAGGAAGGTCTTTATTTTGGCGCATTTTACTTTAACGGTTTAGCAGAGTACGAAAAAATTACACCGGCTAATCGTGTAAAGGCCATCTCAAGTGAAGAGCTCGGCACGTATATTCTTAGTCAATTTGCGACGGTAGACGAGGTTAAAAGTGCGCTGCCTAACCTTACGATTGTCGGCACATGGATTAAAGAAATTGATTCGTTTGCACCTTTTCACTATGCAATCACTGACCGAAGCGGTGAATCGATCGTTGTCGAAATTACAGCAGACGGCTTAAAAATATTCGACAATACAGTCAACGTAGTAACGAATAATCCCACTTTTGATTGGCATTTAACTAATTTGAACAACTACGTCGGCCTCACCGCAGAAAATCGCGGGCCACAAATTGTCGGCCGGCACAAAGTAATGCCTTTTGGGGAGGGTACCGGACTTTTTGGACTGCCCGGTGATCACTCGTCACCCTCGAGATTTGTGAGAGCAACAGCATTCGCAAACTCCGTATTGCCGAGTGAGACGGCCGAAGATGCCGTATTCTCGGCATTTCACCTTTTGAATCATTTCGATATTCCAAAAGGTTCGATTCGTGAGAAGGTTCAAGATGAACTGTTCACCGACTACACCGTTTGGACTTCAGTAGCCGACACAAAAAACAGGATATACTATTATAAAACTTATCAAACGCAGCAAGTTGAAAAAATAGATTTAAAATTTGTATTGAAAAATCTACACGAGCCAAAAGTAATAAAAATGGAGTCAGGATTTTCAGTTACTGACCGCTCACACGACTGAGGCTAAACGCTTCTGATTGCATAACGTTTGGAAAACTAAATTCCTTTGGACGTATCTCTCGTCGCAGACGCTTTACAGGCCAATTGCAAGGCCTTTATTTCAATAGCCTTTTTGTTTGAGCCATGAAGCTATTCTGTTGTACGGGGCGCTCTTTATTTGAAAGAAATAGTGTTTATGAAAAGTTTTTAACTAGAATATTAGTTTCAAGGCTTACGTTGCCACAAATCCAGACAATTCCACTTTAGTTCATTTATAACAGCGATATATACATATTTATTTGTGACGAAGGGATAATGCTTTTTCGGGATATATTGGTATTTTTTGACGAACTTTGATCAACCTTCACTTATTATTTTCACGTTTCTTTTAGTGTCTGTGTTATTCGGGCTAGAGCAGAGCGAGGGCAAGTTTACAAAGAAGCTCAATGAAGCGTCGAACCAAGAGTTTGCTGGGGATTGTATCGCTGGCGCGCGGAAACCACTGACGTCAATATCATGCGTTTTAACGCTACATTTTAAAGGGGCTTCAGCCCCTTTGAGAAAGTTTTACAAGCTGGATTAATTGGGTTGTATCCTCACACACGTACTCAATAGCGACCCCACGGCAGAAACTGGCTCAGTTGTGACTTCGGCTAATGAAATTGCTTTACCAGATCTATCAGCAATCCAAAAGTTGGTTTGGGCTGGCCAATTATGTTCGGTAAAAAATAGGTAGTCAGAGTCGTTATTTGAGTCATAGTAAAATATCAGCCGGACTAAATCGGAGTATCTAGCTAGTTCCCAATCGTTGTGACCGTCTAAATTGAGATTGTCGCAGTAATCAGCCGCGACGCTAGCATTGCTGTGAGTGATGAAGTCAAACTCAGGGCCCCTGATCCCATCGCCTCTGGAGGTTGCTCCATAGCTAATTTGAGCATCAGTGGCTTCGGTATCTCTAAGCGGGCAACTGAAGTACATTACGCCTGAGCCACCTGGGCGAGGATTAAGAACCTTTAAGCTTGGGCAGCCAGTGGTAACTATCGGACTGCTGTCGCGAATATTATCGTTCTCAGCCTTCACAGCACCATTGCCAGAACCTAAACCGATCACACGTCCATCAGCAACCACCGCAATACTGCTATCTAGATTGTCTTGATCATCGACAATGGTCCAATGAGTATCGTCGCTGAGCGTAATATCCTGACTACTTCCATCTTCATACGTTGCCTGTGCTTTGAAGTCAGCGGCAACGTTATCAATCTGCAATTGATCAATCGGTACTAGGCTTTCAGATTTCGAGACAATCATCGGCAAGTCTGGGTTGCCGTCAACGGTCTCAACGTCGATGTCTGTGATTCTAGCCTCAAAAACGTCTAGACGCCCACTGGGATTAGATTGAAGCACCTCATTTGTGTCTGCTGAGCTAGACACTTTCAACACAGCAAAGATCTCGGCTTGGCCCTCATGCAGGCCTCTTATAGTATTGCCATTATATACCTCGGCTACGCTGCTATTGGAGCTATACCAATCGACCTTTTCAGTGTAATCGGCTTCGGTTCCGTCTGAGAAAGTTACCGTGGCGTTATAATCTATTTTGCTGCCCTCAACGATAGAAGCCTCAGCTGGTGAGACGACAAGGGACTCTACTGTGGCATCATTGACTACCAATTCAGCCTCAGCTTGAATCAAATCCAAGCTCACTAATACTTTGGTTTGGCCATCTAGGTATGTGCTTAACAAGCCGTCTTCTGAGATGCGAGCAATGCGATCATCTTCAACCGACCAGCTTACTTCAGGGATATCAATTAAGATCGAATTATCCGAGTAGACACCTGCAACCGATAGCTGTTGATTGATCGCTTTGGGTAAGCTAAGAGAGCTTGGTGAAATCAATAACTCGGTGAGCACGGCATTGGTAACCGTCAAAATTTGTTGCACGGCCACATTCGTTTGTGCTGATTGACTGGGATCACTGACATCCACAGTTAAAGTAGTAACCCCCAAAGATTGGCCCGTCAGTTTAACCTCAAAATCCTTAGGCTCGACCGTGACAATATTGCTCTGATCGACCGTCCAAGAGAGGTCTCGAGTAATATCGACCAATTGTCTACCGTCTGAAAAATTCGCCAGGCCCGCGACACTGATAAACGTACCATTAGGGATCCTGTAAGGGCTGCCTAATATGTCAACAATCGGCGTAATAAAGAGCCCGGTCACACTAGAATCGTTCACGTTCATTGTGAAGTTAGCACTAGTCACGCTTTGTGAATCGTCATAACGGACGGTAACCGTTGCAGATCCTGTTGCCAGGCCCTCAACAATGCCTTCGGGCAATACTTGAATGATCCCCGTCTCGCCAGACTGACTCCATGTTGCTATTGAGGTGACGTCTTTTGAAGTTTTGTCGTTGTAAATTGCAGTGACTTTAAGTTGAGTGCTAAAGTTAGCGGCTATTTCATTGTCTCCAGAAATTTCAAGGCTAACAACACGTTTGCCATTCGGGCTATTGCCGCCACTACTGCAACCCATCAATGTAAAGCTTGCTACAAAAATATAAAGCAACAAGTTCGAAAATAGTTTAGTTGATTTCATAGGGGACCAGATAATTTCAGATTATTAATCTTGTGAAGGTATCAGGTGGAGAGTGCTGTGGCAAATCTTGCAGCGTTAAGTTTATTCTTTTGGGTAAAGTTAACGCTAGCTCAACATCTTAGAAATTATCTAGTTATCTGAGTACTCTTACTGAGCTAACACTAGAATATTTTTGAGA
This sequence comes from Oleiphilus sp. HI0066, assembly GCF_001635725.1. Classification (NCBI taxonomy): domain Bacteria; kingdom Pseudomonadati; phylum Pseudomonadota; class Gammaproteobacteria; order Oceanospirillales; family Oleiphilaceae; genus Oleiphilus; species Oleiphilus sp. HI0066. The sequence goes on along the minus strand of NZ_LWFH01000002.1, from coordinate 12,651 downwards.
ATCACGGAAGGTGGTCGAGCTGAGCGCGTCTTCAGACATATGTCTAACATTTTTCCTCATACTGCTAATTAGCTTTTATACTTTCTCTATATTGCTTAGGCATGAACTTTCTAAGGGTCTGATTCGTAAGACCCCCTAATCGTGATTTGTCTTACCCTCAACTGCAAATAGGAGTCGATTATTTCTAATTCATACGCGGCTAATCATCGCCAATTTTGGTACTTACCTTTAGGTGGAACTGGAGAAATTGGCATGAACATGAATCTCTACAGTCATGATGATGCGTGGTTAATGGTTGATTGCGGCGTAAGTTTTAGCGAGAGTCTCAGTGCGATTCATGCCAATAATCCGCAGAATGACGAAGACGCGCTTACAAAGAAGTTCGACAGAATAAGTGCAGACCCAAGTTTTATTGCACAGCGTGCTGATGCCTTAGCAGGCATCGTAATCACACATGCGCATGAGGATCATCTCGGAGCGTTGGTCGATCTATGGTCTCGATTCAAATGTCCAGTGTATACAACTCGATTCACCGCCCTATGTTTGCGTCATAAATTAGCGGAGTCGCGCAAAGAATTAGATATACCTGTTCATATCGTCGATGACGGTTCGACAGAGCAGATTGGCCCATTCGAGGTTCAGTGGTTGGCATTAACGCACTCAATGCCTGAGTCATATAGTCTTATGATCAGAACCAGAGTAGGTTCAGTTTTTCATACCGGTGATTGGAAAATCGATTTTGATCCTGTCGTAGGCAAGCCCTTTGACCCGCTACCTTTTAAGCAATTAGCGAGTGAGAACATTGCTGCAATGGTTTGCGACTCTACCAACGCTGACCGTTCTGGTAGAAGTGTTTCCGAGGGCGCATGTTATCAAGGCTTATTTGATCACGTCAGTGAGCAGTCGGGTAGAGTGTTGGTGACGTGTTTCGGAAGTAACATCGCGCGCTTAATAACGCTATTTAAGGTTGCCAAAGATACCGGACGCTATGTTGCCTTATTGGGGAGATCTCTTCATACCATGCATCGTCACGCAAAAGCTGCTGGTTACTGGCCTAGCGAGCTTGATGGCTTGTTGTATTCTCCGCATCAGATCGGGTATTTGCCGTCAGAAGAAATATTGATCATCGCGACAGGCAGTCAAGGCGAGCCGCGTGCGGCACTATCACGACTGGCAAGGAATCAATTCCGAGATCTTGAGCTGGAAGAGGGTGATACTGTGATATTTAGCTCTATTGTGATTCCAGGGAATGAAGAGCATATTCATCGTTTGATCGAGCAATTGGAACAGAAAAAGATATCCGTGATTACGAAGTACAACACATCTAGAACGATTCATGCGAGTGGTCACCCAAGTGAGCAAGATTTGCTTGATTTATACGGATGGGTGCAGCCTTCTCTCGTCATTCCAACGCATGGTGAGCAGCTGCATCTTGCTGCTAACGCAAAGGTTGCTAAGCAAGCTAAGGTGCCTCGCCAGATGACAGGCTTTAATGGTGACTTGTTTGAGCTTGTAGGAGCGAAACGCGTGCATAAAGCATTTATTGAACCTGGACGCATACCATTGGAGAGTAATTAATGAACCCATTGGAAGAGCAGAATACTTACTGTCCGTATTGCGGCGAACCGATTCAATTACTGCTAGACGTTATGGATTCAGACTCCGAATACACTGAAGACTGCCAAGTGTGTTGTCGGCCCATTGTAGTCAAAGTACTTAATGGGCAAGAACTGGTTGTCATGAGAGAGGACGATGCTTGCTAAGCTTGTCTGAATGAAGGTATGCCTGCGTCGATAATCTTGCAGGCATAAATGCACATGAAGACTTATTTGGCTTTGTCTATGAGCAGGCTTGCAATGGCTTGCATACCACTTTGATCGATACCCGCGCGCTTTTCAGCATCATTATTATAGTTTGTATTGGTGTTGATATCGTAAACCAACAAATCACCGATTTCGTTCTGAATAAATTCTATCCCTGCAATATCAATTTCTTCTTTGCTTAAGAATGTTTCGAGCTGATTCATTAGGGAGTGATTATCGAAGGTATCTATCAATTCAAACTTGCTCTCAGGGGCGCTGGTTGGACAAAACGCATCAGAAATATCACATACATCCGCCGGACATAGTTCAAAGCCTCCATCAGTTTTGACTTTGACCGTGTATAAGAATTTCGCTCCTACAAATTCAGCACGAACAATAAAGGTTTGGTCTGACTTTATGTACTCTTGGATCAACCATGTTCCATCCAAGGGTTCTTCATAGTCATCACTTTCAATAAAGTTTTCTAAGTCAGAGATGTTATGAATGAGTTTTACGCCTAAGCCTTTACCGCCGCGATTAGGCTTAATAATAAACGGGATTTGATCGAAGTCTGTCGCTGCCTGTATCAGGTTTTCTTTACCGACTACGGCATGGGTAAGCGGCGTTTTGATACCATGCTTTTGCAATGCACAGTATTGAGAAAACTTGTCCACTTCATAGTATATCGCTCTTGGACCATTTATGATCTCGCGGTTATGCAATGTAAGCCAATTTAAGGTAAGCCGTGTTAACTCTGGTGCATAGCGATTCCCACGTGTATGCGAAGACGCACTCATGCGATTGTAGTAAATGCCTTCAGGTGGTGTTTCATTAAGGTTAATGACGCCTTGGTTTAAAAACCATTCTTTGGCTTCAACACCGCGCTCAGCAAATGCAGCGCGAAGTGGTACGACCCACTCTTCATTTTCATGGATGATATAAATATCTTGCACGTTATCCTCGTTTACCGTTTTGTCTGGTTGCGCAGTGTACTACTTTTGATCATGTTTTTATTTCTTGTTTTAACGAATAAGCTAAACGGAAATGCCGGCAACAAATTCCACAAAGCAATAGTTTAAGAGCACTAAAAAACGTAGTTCTCAAACTGTCGAAAAGTTTTACACGAGTAGTGGTTTATTGATTTTGGTAAAAGTAATAAGCATCTGTTCAATATATCCGATGCGTTATCTAGATCAATTCTTGCTGTAAATCTTGTCTCGGCGATGTAGTAAATTAGGGAAATAATTGATGTTCTTCAGTTATAAAATCCTTACTTAGAAAGAATAACAAAAACAATATTATATGAGTTGGTGCTGTACGTTGGCTAAAAGAGGATTGCAGACGTCGAGATTTGAGCGGCGGTTGCTTCCGCTGTTAGACAAAAGCGGACCTTGGCGTTAGTTCATTCTCGACGCCTGCTTCAAGAGGGAGGGAGATGCCGGACTTTACGTGAAAGCGCCGTTGTGATCTTGATGGGTAATAAAAGCATCTTGTTAATATCAAACTAGGCTTTAATTAGAGTAACTATATTTTAAAAAGCGAGTTAAATGAAAATTAAAGAAGAATGGTTAGGGTTCGGACCCTTATGTCTTTTACTGGGTATTCCTGGGTTATTTGTGTTTCAACCATACCCTAGCTACGACGAACTCAAGGTTGTGAAAGGAGTTGTCACAGAGTACCACTGGCAATTATCAGGGTCTTGGAGGAGTGGTGGTTCAAAATACATTTATGTCTCTACAGATACGGATTTTTTGAAATTTACTGTTTTTTCGGGAAAAAACGCAATCGTGGAGGGGGAGCGCATAATTGTGCGCTCTCACGAAAACATAGCGTGGGAACTTGAGCAGAACGATAGAGTAATTTATTCACACGAGCACATCATTGCCTATCATGAAAAAATGGCAAAATTCACAAAGCCAATGGTTGTTATGTCTGTGCTAGCTGGTGTTTTTCTTACACCATTATGGGTCAAGAATAGACGTAAGAATCGCGCGAAGATCAGATCTTTATTTTGAAAAGAAAGTCGCCAGATTTATTTTATCAAGAGTGCGCTTAACGTCCGTTTTTGTCTACTTGAGAATGAAAAACCAATGTCCGCTTTTCATTCTTAGTGCGTATTAATGCCTGTATTAGCGGCAGTTTTGGAGGGTAGAACCCCTAGAAAAGCTGTCCAAGCCACGCAGTAGCTAATGCAACATGCACTGGTTAAATGTGCTATGCGCTAAGATAGCCCCATTCAAACTTAAGATCACTAGCATCATACTTAAGTCTTAAATGATGATCATGCTCTTCACCAGTTTCACTATCTATAAACTCAACTCGAAGTATCGAACCATCTAACGAACCGCAACTTTCTTTAACTCTATAAAACAATACCGAACCATCACCATTCCACTCCTTTCTTCTTTCTATAAAATCTATTTGTTGGCTTTCTCCATTTGAGTTGCTCAAATACGCCCGAGCTTGTTCAATATTCGGAGGGAACGTTACAAATAAATTCGTGGGCCCACTTAAAAAAGATGGGATGATTGGTGGCAGTGGTATCAATGGCGATACCATAAAACTATATGTTTTGGCACTATTGCCGTTACAACCAACCTCAACCGACAAGTTCATGCTTTCTAGAATACTTGTGTTCTGTGTCAGGGACGTAGTTACCGATTCACTTCTCGTCAAACCTGTCATGGCACACCCATGCAAAAACAAGGCAATAGACAAAAACATCAGCTTATACATTGGCACTATCATACGGAGACATTTAACAGTGTGTTCAACGAACCCTCCGGTGCGCTAAACACTTTTTAGGCTTTCAAAACGGGTAATCATAACTACCATCATTGTAAGTCATTATTACTTCTTCTGTTGAAATATCGATGTTCTTTGCGCCTTCCTTTTGCGCTATATAAGCCAAAGATTTCACGGTTAAATCTGGAGCATCATCTAGTTTTATAGAGGTCATACTTATCGGGGCACAATCAGCAAATATGCCATTTGCTGTAAGCTCTAAATAAGCTTTTGGGCTACCACCATCTAATGTTTGCCAGCCATCTGTAGATAGTAAAGTTGCAACACCAATAGGGCCGTTATAAAAGTGATGAACCTGATCAAATTTTTCTATTTTTATATCAAGACTATGCGGTTTCTTTGCTGAAGTACGAACGAAATGATCTTTCGCTGCTTCAACAGTTAGAACGCACTCAGCAAGCAACGGTATTTTGTGAGATACGGTCATTTCAGTCTTATCTTGCGTACATCCAGCAACAAATATTGCTGACAACAAAGTTAATGTATATCTCATAGATTTCCTTTGAGAGTGCCTAACGCCAAGCGAATGGGCTGGCGCTGCGCAGCAGTGACAGTCCAGGCCAAGGTTCCCTTGGCCGAGCATTGCGCGCCTTGTTAGTTGTTTTCATTGTTCTCGGTTTCATAGAACTCGAGAGTTAAAGGCCTGCGCTTTGCGTAAAGCATTAAGCCAAGACTAGTAAATACGCTTATGAATAAGCCGAATACAATGGCAAAGAAAATACCAAAGAACGGACCTAGCACTGCCGCCTTAAAGCCCGTTACTTGAGTTTGGCCCCAATACATAGTTAATAAGTCTTGGGAAGCCAACAAACCCATTAGAGTGAAGAAAGGGATAAACGAGCAGAAGAGACCTGTAAATATAATTTTAAAGATCGCTTTCGTCCTTAGCCTTTTGATAGTGAACGATTCCATATTTGTCCTATTACAACTAACATTTGTATAGTGAGACCCCCCTCATATGCATGACGGGTAGCCTCTTCCCTTTTCCATATACTACTTTGTTTTTAAGAGAAAAAACTCGAACCTTACTCATTTCTTTATCACGCATATGAGAGGTCACGTATGTAGAAATAGTGAGGGGTCTCGTATGTAATCCACAAAACGACTCAAAACTCTGATTTCATTAGATTTTTCATGTTCCCTCGGGTGCTAAACGAGCACAATTCACTTCCTTGTGTGGTTTTAAACAAGCACGCTCAAGAGCGCTTTGATTAGCTAATACTTAAGTGAGTGAAGAGTTTTCGGTGACTTCTGCTTTCCTATTGAAGCAGGCATCGGGAATGGTTCAGTGCCAAGGTCAGCAATTGTCTAGCAGCAGAAGTTTTAAGCGATGAAAGCATGACTTACTTTTCATGCATTTTGCTAGCGCTGAGTCTCGATTTAGTGCAGTTAATTCTCTTCTTGCAGCTTATAATGTTGATCCTTTAGAGCCCATATTTAAGTTCAATAATGCTTAGAAAAAACCAAGAATTCCTTACAATATTGAATTCTATTAAATTCAACAGCTTACAAAATGTAAGCCTTACAAAGGTTGCTTAAGACATGATAAACAAAATGAAAGTGCTTTTAGCTCCAGCTTTACTAGCGGTTGCTTTACCTGCGCAGGCTGTTTTGATCGATTTTACGTCAACCGAATGGGCTGGTGTAAATGGTGAAGAAACGTATACAAATGATGTTGCAGGAATTGGCGATGTCACACTAAGAGCAAACGTTGGCACTTTAACGTTTAATGGCAACGAGGGTCCGGGTGCAATCGGTGGCCTTGTTGGTGATGGCGACGGTATCGGTATTAAAAAGCATGGTGATCGTGACGAGATCAATAACCCTCAAGGTGGCGACAAGATCGAGAAACTAACAGTGACGTTTGATGCGTCAGTAGTTATTGATGAGATCTTGGTGTTGGATTTGTTTAATAACGAATATCTTGGTTATCGTTTGAAGCCTGGCCCATATGCTGATTCGCCATTTATTCCTGCAGGTCCTGGTAGTGCTGGTGGTGCTGGCTTCTTAAGCATTCTGACTGGCTTTGATAGCACAGATCGTACGTCTTGGATCCAATTCACTGTACCTCAGGGTGCTGGTGACGACTCTGATCAAGACTTCGCTTTAGCAGGTTTAAGAGTGACTGCTGTTCCAGAACCTCGCACGTTAGCGCTCTTAGGTTTGGGGCTTCTTGGTCTAGCTCGTATCCGAAAGCGCGTTTAAGCAACGACTTTGCCTAGAACTAGATCTTACGTCGTTGAGTAAACGAAAAAGCAGCCAACTGGCTGCTTTTTTTATGTCTTTTTTCGTTCTTACACAGGTTTTCTACTGAATACGCCGAGGATAGGCGTACCTTGTTTTCGCAATATAGGCTGGATATCACGATAAAGCGCGTGGTACTTGTAGAAAGGCACGCGAGGAAACAAGTGATGAATAGCGTGCAGGTTTTGACCAACCCAGATCCATTCAAAAGGCTTCAGCCAAACTGGAACAATTAAGTTATTGGTATTGCGATAACGTGCCGTTTCTTGATAAGGGATATGTGGTCTGTAAGCGAACCAGTAGGCCGTGAACGTACCACCTAACAGGAAACCTAGAACCAAGACCAACGCTAATTCTATACTTGGCGCATAGGCGAGTAAGGCAACTCTCCAACCAAGGCTAAACATAAGCTCCGCGCAATAAATTGCGCGCTCTTTTGTTGGTGCTGTATCCCACTTTACGCGCGCGAAGTAAGTGATTTGCATCCAAATAAAAACTAGAACGGTTTTAATGAACGATACAAAGCCATGTTGCATGCCGCTGATGACAAAGTCAGGGTCCTTGTCAGCTTGGTTAGTATGTCGATGATGAGTCATGTGCTCATATCTGTGCGACGCGTATGGCACTGAAATAAGTGGTGCGGCGAGGTAACCGCATAGATCATTGAGCCACTGAAGCTTTTTGTTATTCCCGTTAATGTTCCCATGCGCCGCTTCGTGCAGTGCGCTATAAGAAAAATAAGTCAAAGCTGCTAGACCAACGACCGCAGGAATAAGAGGAATATCACCTTGCGAATAGAAGTAGAGAAACGCAATTGTTCCGATCACAACGCTAAAAGTATATATGACGGTAAGCCAGCTTATTTTGCCCATGTATTTTTGAGCTGACGCGATAGCTTCTTTGTTGAGTTGGGTTAAGTCGTCTGACATATTAGCTCCATTACTATTCTTTTTTGGTGCTTCGTTTGGAGTGTCTATTACATGTCTTAATCAGACAATTTAGAACAGTATGTCACGCCATAAGATCGTCAATATCTGCCATGTAGTGCTACCAAAAAGAAGATTTTTAGCGCTCGTAGCATTATTTATTTGAGAAGTGCCCTTTTATAAACTGCGGGAAAGCCGCTTTGCCGTGGGTCTGTTTACTTATGATTTTAAGTTCCTCATCAAAGATGAAGTAATCAACGCCATGCCAGAAAAAGGGACTTCCGTTGCGCATTTTAAGCGCTTTGAACAAGAATTTATTGGGAAGGTTGAGACTCGCACTAGAAAGCATTTCATGCTGGCATGCCCACACAAAACTGGCCTGTCGTTTTTCCTGGTCGACAATCATGTTTTTTGGAATAAATGTGACCTTGCCATAAGCGCCATCAAAAAGACGTTGAAAAGCTTTTGTAATAGCGTTCTTTCCCTTTGCTGTTTTTCCGTTGAGATCTTTAAATTCTGACTGTTCAGCGAAGTAACTCATTACTTGGTCAAGGCGTTGGCTAGAAAAATCGTCATTAAAGCGTTCGATGAGTTCTTCAAGGTTGAATGTGCTTGGCATTAGATTTCCTATGTTTGGTATCAGATGATGGGCTAGAGAGGATGATGAGAGCCATGTTGTATTGTCACAAATACATCATGATCAACCTTGTGTTTGTTGAGGGCCTTCGTAAGTTGGATCGGTGGCTAATTCATTGGCTTATCAGTAAGAATAAAACTCCCCCAATGCATGCTAATAGATTGTTTAGACTTAACGTCTAAATGAATACGAACGGCTTCTTCAGGATTAACGTGCACTTCCTTCATAAACCATCGGGGTTCGTATGCGCCAATAGGAGTGAGCGCGAGATCAATAGGACCATGCTCATTACCTATATCTTTAAAGTCTTTGGAATATCCCGTATCTCCGGCGAAGAAAATTTTATGAGGAGTTTCATTAGATAGTGGGTTAGATTCAATAACCCAGCCCGCCCAGAGGGTAGGGTTAGGCTTTAATCCTCGTCCACTAAAGTGTTGTGTCGGTACACAATGAAATTCAATATCCCATATTTTGGTAGATTGCCACTAATCTAATTCAACCCAATTGTGGATGCCGCGTTTGTCGAACCAAACCCCACATTTAAGCGGGAGGATGAACTGTGGTTTGAAGTGTTCGTTGAGCTCAAGTACTGAGTTTTCATCAAGATGGTCGTAGTGATCATGCGAGAGAACAACGTAGTCGATTGGAGGTAAATCTTTAATAGCACATGCTGGTGGTGTCGCGCGTTTTGGACCGACGACTTGGGAAGGGGATGCGCGATCAGAGAATACTGGGTCGGTCAGAATATGCTTGCCATTAATACTGATCAGAAAGTGGCATGCCCAATCCATGTGGTTCCTTCACCGCGGTTCTTAATGTCATCAACTGATACAATCGGTAATTGTTTTGGTATGACTTTGGGCGCGTGTAATTTCCATCTAATAATATTGCTGAGCTTGGTATGCAGATTTCTTGTAATGGTGTTATTTCGAAATCGGCCTTTGTAATGGTGTTGTGGCGTGGTCATAAAGTTTGGGTATTGATGTTTTTATGATGACATCATATAAACGTTTACATGACAGTGTTTCTGAAAAAACTTGCTCGGGTATGACAATAAAATGAATAAGCCTGCGTTGTATGAACGCGATTGAGAGGGGCGCGTAAACTTTTTCAATACCTTGATGAGATTGTATCGACTTAAGATTATGAGATGAAAAACATCAATGATTACGCGTCGATCTCCTTGTTGCTTAACCATAAGGCTGCGTCTGCATGTCTCGTTGAATATGGCGGAATACCTCGAGCATCGAAGCTTACTGGTATCTCCTCATCAACCTATCACAGGCGCATTAAAGCGCTTGAGGCATATACGGGCGTAAAGCTCGTGGAGCGCATCAGAAGACCTCTTAAGTTGACCCATTACGGCATGGCCTACTATCACTGCTGCAGCGCGATGTTAGAACATGCAAAGGCAGCCAATAATGTGTTTGAATGAGGTCACTAAGGTCAATTATTGCCTTGTTAAAACAATAAATATGAGAATCCTATGACGTATCAAAACCTGAGCTTTACCGTTAGTGGCGCTGTCGCGACAATTTGTCTTCAAAGGCCCGATGCTGGAAATACCTTTAATCTTGAGCTGGCGAAAGAGTTTGAGAGTGTTGTTCGAGATTGTATGTATGCTGAGTCCGTGCGCGTTGTTGTGATAACTGGTTCGGGAAAGCTGTTTTCGGGCGGTGGTGATCTAAAGTACATGCAAGACAATTCAAGCTCGATCGACAAAGCTATTAAAGAGCTTGCAGACACTCTGCATTCGGCCTATTCAATGTTGGCACGCATGGAGAAACCTGTTGTGGTGGGTGTTAATGGCACCGCAGCAGGGATCGGTTTGAGTTTAGCTCTTCTTGGCGATGTCATCATTTCGGTAGACAAAGCAAAGTTCGCTACCTCATATGTAGGTATTGGTTTTAGCCCAGACGGTGGTCTGACTTATACGCTTCCGCGCTTAATCGGAGATAAACGAGCGCGCGAGTTAATTCTTACGAATCGTGTGCTGGGCGCGCAAGAAGCATTAGATTGGGGAATGATTACAACAGTTGTGACATCGGATGAGTTCGAGCCAGCACTTACGTCGCTAGCGGATAAATTAGCGCGTGGTCCGAGTAAAGCCTTGGGTGATGCGAAACGCTTGCTTCGTAATACGTATAACGAAACGCTCGAGTCCCAAATGCATCTAGAAGGTTTAGCGCTAGCATCTAACTCTGCTTCGCCTGACGGCAGGGAGGGCGTTGATGCCTTTGCAAATGGACGTAAACCAGAATTCAACAAGTAGTCGATGCATACAGCATTGACTATGTTTCGCGAGTTGGCCTTGTATATGGTCGAACGCTTCCACTAGTTAGCGACGCCTTGTGCGTTGCGTATAGAGAATGAATATGAAAACGAAAATTACAGAATTGCTCGGTGTTGAACATCCGATTATGCAGGGCGGCATGCATTACGTCGGTTTTGCAGAGTTAGCAGCGGCTGTATCTAACGCCGGTGGCCTTGGAACTATCACGGGTTTAACACAACGCTCTGCTGCCGATTTAGCGAACGAAATCGCAAAGTGTAATGACCTAACAGACAAACCATTCGCAGTTAACTTAACCTTTTTGCCTACGGTTAGCTCACCAGATTATCCGGGTTATATTGATGCGATCATTAAGGGCGGCGTTAAAGTCGTTGAAACAGCTGGACGTAGCCCCGCTCAGTACATGCCGATGCTAAAAGATGCGGGTATCAAAGTCGTACATAAATGCACCTCAGTGCGTCATGCTTTAAAAGCTCAGTCTATTGGTTGTGATGCTGTATCGGTCGATGGTTTCGAGTGTGGCGGTCACCCAGGGGAAGATGACATCCCGAATATGATTCTGTTGCCTAGAGCGCACGATGAACTCGAAATCCCATTCCTGTCTTCCGGCGGAATGGCCGACGCACGCTCTTTGGTTGCATCATTGGCTATGGGTGCTGAGGGCATGAACATGGGCACACGTTTTATTGCAACAAAAGAAGCACCGGTGCATGAGAATGTTAAGCAAGCGATTGTTGCTGCGACAGAGCTTGATACGCGATTGGTCATGCGCTCGCTCAGGAATACAGAGCGTGTGCTCGTAAATCCAGCGGTAGAAAAGATCTTAGAAACCGAAGCGAAGCTAGGTGCTGATCTTAAATTTGAAGATATTGCCGACGAAGTAGTAGGCGTTTATCCGCAAGTCATGATGGAAGGCACAGTTGATGCGGGTGCCTGGTCATGCGGGATGGTTGCAGGTTTAATTAATGATATTCCGACCTGTGAAGAGCTTATCTCAGGAATTATGGCGGATGCCGAAGCCATGATTTCTGAGCGTCTATCTAAGCTGCTTTAACGTAACTGTCTTGTCCTGAAATAAGTCGACACTTATTTCTCTTAAAACGCCTGATGAATTTCATCGGGCGTTTTGTTTTTTAAGGCTGTGCGTGGTTTGACATAACTTTGAGCATTGCTCAATGCCTCGCCCGGGATGTTCGCGTTGTATTCATCAATGTTTCGGTAGCCATTACCTTTTAATCCACTCGCTGTTAAGCTCTGTATACAGTGTGTATTGATTAATACGAACTTGTTGTATGTATGTAGTCTTAATTCTGATTGTGGTTGCGATCGTGCTAGGTCCTAGTCTTTGGGTGAAGCGCGTATTGGCGAAGCATGGTAAAAACATTCCAACTATGCCTGGTACTGGTGGAGAGTTGGCTGATCACCTTATTAAGCGTTTTGGATTGGGTGACGTAAAAGTTGAGCAAACTGAACTCGGTGATCACTACGATGATAACGACAAGATGGTTCGCCTTACTGCACCGCACTTTCAAGGGAAGTCATTGTCCGCGATTGCAGTCGCTGCGCACGAAGTAGGGCACGCCATTCAGTTTCACCGAAATGAACCGATTGCTCGACTACGAAAGCGCTTAACCCCTGCGGCAATAACAGTTGAGCGCGTTGCTATATTTATTTTGATGGCGGCACCTGCCGTCGCTGCGGTGTTGAAGGTGCCTCAAAGTGGCTTGTTGATAGCGGCCGTTGGCGTCATCGCGATGCTCTCTTCTGTTTTCATTCAGTTATTAGTGTTGCCTCTAGAGTTTGACGCTAGCTTTAATAAAGCTTTGCCGATTCTAATTGACGGTGAGTATATTACCGATGATCAAGTTGAGGCGGTTCGAGAAGTGCTTAGAGCGGCTGCATGGACCTATGTCGCTGGTACGCTCGCTAGTTTGTTACGTTTTG
>NZ_LWFH01000001.1:0-76081 GCF_001635725.1 Oleiphilus sp. HI0066 | reverse complement strand
AGAAAGCAGAACAAGCCAAGAAAGCAGAACAAGCCAAGAAAGCAGAACAAGCCAAGAAAGCAGAACAAGCCAAGAAAGCAGAACAAGCCAAGAAAGCAGAACAAGCCAAGAAAGCAGAGCAAGCTAAAAACAAAGACCAGTTAAAAAATAATAGTAAAAGAACAAAAGCTTTATCTGACAAGGAAGGCGACTCGGTTCATCAAAGGTTGAATGGACCAACTGAATTCTCTGATGAGGCCGTCTTTGCATTAGTACAAGGCAGCAAGACTTTGAAGGCGCTAAGTGATCGGCAATTAGTGACGCAAGTTGTGACACAGGGCGGCGAATCCGCTCTGAAAAGCTTACAAAGAGCAGTCGCCCAGCAAATGGACCCAGAGCAATTTCAAATTGTTAACGGTACGGTGAACTCAATGTACGAACAAATAAAGGATCTAATTGAGTATGGCGAGGATCTGCCAGAATGGGATGGACGATTTTATAATGGCGCGATTAGTTTTGTTGTATCTGAAGAAGGGCTTATTCACGGATTGAAATTTAAGAAGAGAAGCGGCTATAAAGAGCTTGATGACTATATGTACAATGCACTGCAGTCTGCTAAAAAGTTTGAAATGCCTAGTGATGAGACGGCTGCTCTCTTCGTACGCTTACAGAGATTAAAGCTAGACTATAGTCACGAGGATACCAAGGGCTTTAAATAGGCAGTCGAGTTAATTCGCTAAATGAGCACTAACTACCAGCAACAAAAAGTTTTTTCTAGATTAGTGCTACTGAGTACTATATTGCACGCTATTGTATTTGTTGCAGTCTATTCATTTTCTCAAACAGAAAACCACTCAAAACACGCGTACACTGCAATCAACCTGTCCTTGACTAGTGTTTCTCCACGCATAGTAGAAGCGCGTAAAGAACGCCCCCCCATAGAAGAACCTCCTGAACCAGAAATTGAGGAAGTAAAGAAAGATAAAGTAAATGAAGAGGACTTAATTGATCATTTGATCAATGAGCACAAGCTTGGTGATGAATTTAGTTCGAATAACCAAGATGTCACGAAAGAGGCTCAGCTAGATTTTGGAGCAAAGCAAGAAATCGTTAAAAAGAAAGAGTCCAGTATAGGCACGAAAGGTGATAGGGAGGCGGTCAGTACAGTAGATTTATTTGCACCAATTGATATGGTAGGAAACGGCGCTCTTGAGGTGGACGCATTTACGGGAGTTAGTGACGAAGTTGGAGTTGGTGACGAGGCTGTTGCAAACGATTCTTCTGGTAAAGCTGAACTTGGCGCTGAATCAGACATCGCTTTTATCCCGCCAGAAGAACTTAAAATCCCGCCGGAGTTTTTGGGTAATCTCGGAAACATGGAGCTCTTAGAGGAACGTGATCTAGGTAATGCATATGTGGAGGACCCGTTTGCAGAGCAAGAATCAAAAGAATTCAAGATTGTAAATCGATATCTAAAAAGACTTAACGAGCAAGTTTACGAGTACTGGGTGAATCCGTATCAGGGAACGAAGCTCTTTGAAGGTGTTATTAAGCTTGAGCTTGATGCTAGTGGTTATATCGTTAATGCCTATATATACAAACCCAGTGGACATCGTTTACTAGATAGTTCAGCGTTAGATGCAATTAGAGCTGTACCTCGCTACGAAGTTCCGGATAATCCCGTTATCACAGAACGCCATTACACTAACCTCCGTTTTTATTATTCGTCAATTAAACAAGAAACGGAATTAATGCCATTTGAAGTAGCTGAACAGAATTAGTTTCTATTAAGGAGTGTGCGTGACACAAGCCACCGCCCAAGTAATCGAGCGTAACGAAGATCTTTTTCCTAACGAAAGTAGTTATTTATTTATTGAGCCACCATCAGAGCCAACAAATAATGTTTTTGCGTTACACGATGTTGTGACGTTCAACTACAGAACCTATAAAGCTTTCGAAGAGTTTGATAAAGAAAATATTGTCTTTGGTATCCCTGAAAGTAGCGATCGTTATGACGGTATTATTTTGTTTATGCCAAAGTCAAAATCTGAGTTGGAGTTGTATTTAGATCTGGCAGCAAGCGTACTAGCAGATCATGGCAAACTGTATCTGTTAGGCGAAAAGAAAAGCGGTATTGCGAGCGGCGCAAAGCGACTCGCGGCTCGTTCAAAAGAGTGCGTAAAAATCGATTCAGCCAAACACTGTCAGCTGTGGGAAGCGTCCGGCGTATCGGCTACTAATGCATTCGATATACAAGATTATTTTGAAGTTTTCGATTTTCAGCTCGATCCCGAGAATAAACTCAAACTCGCTGCACTACCTGGTGTCTTCGCGAGTGGGCGGTTAGATGAGGGAACAGCTTTGTTGCTTGAGCAGGATATTCGTCGCTTAAAAGGACGGACCTTAGACTTCGGTTGTGGGTGCGGCGTAATTAGCGTAGCAATTAAAACTTTGAATCCAGATATAGATGTCGAGAGTATAGACATCAACTGGTTTGCCCTAGAGACGACCAAGAAGACTTTATCCCTAAATGGATTAACGGCGTCGGTGTATGCGAGTGATGGTTGGGATGAAGTAAAAGGAAGAGTGAATGGCGTCGTAACTAACCCACCGTTTCATCAGGGCGTTTCAACAGAGTATATGACGACTGAGTCGTTTATTAAGACGGCCAAAGACAAAATGGCGCGCTATGCCCCCATGTATATAGTGGCAAATAATTTCTTAAGGTACCCAGAATTGATCACTTCAGTATTTGGCCGATGCTCTGATGTTGGACGAAACAACAAATTCGCGGTCTATTATTGCGAGCGTTAAAGTTCGAATGTTTTCGAAAGGAGGTAATAATGACTCNAAAACTTATGTCTAGTGTGAATTATTCCGGCGATGGCTCCGCTAGCATCCAATTTGATTGGCAATTGTTGCAAGGCGCCTCAACGCAACACTACGTCGACGGCACGCAATTTACTCCTCCTTTTGCTGAACATCTAGACTGTATTGCGCTTGGGCTTGGTTGCTTTTGGGGGGCTGAACGTGCGTTTTGGCAGCTCGACGGTGTTGTCTCGACTGCGGTTGGCTATGGTGGAGGAGAGCAAGCTGATCCGGACTACAAAACGGTCTGTAATGGTGCGACAGGCCATGTTGAGCTCGTTTTGGTTATTTTTGATGCGTCGAAAATTAGCATACAAGAGATTTTGAAGGTTTTCTGGGAAAAGCATGACCCAACACAGGGCATGAGGCAGGGGAATGACATCGGTTCTCAATATCGCTCTGCTATATATTGGATGAAGCCTGAGCATGAGGCCGTCGCTTTAAAAACGCTAAAAGAATATGAGAAAAAATTGTTGTCGCTTAGCTATAGTGCGATCACGACCGAAATAAAACCGCTTAATGCTTTTTATTATGCAGAGTCTTACCATCAGCAGTATTTAGCAAAGAATCCGGGTGGGTATTGCAGGCTTGGAGGGACAGGAGTTACTTGTACGATTTAGTAAAAAAAGCCCTTGAAGTTCAAGGGCTAAGTCCACTCTAGCGATTCCGCTAGTGATAACAAACCTGAAACATCCTGTATCAAGTGATTGTCACTGTACTGTGACAAATTAGAGCTTGCATACTAATTTTCTTTATTATTCCTTTTTGTTTGCCCATTAATTGGGCGATCTTAGCGCCTCCCACCCATAATTCAGCCACATTATGGTGCGTATATTTTTTGCTTATGCGTACAGCTAGCTGCGTTAGCTTGTTAAATTATTGTTTTATATATGTTTTTTAAAATGGGCGTGACCCTTGCTGAGTCAGCGATAGGAATATTGCGATTTAGCAGTCCTAAAAAAACCTAAAACAAACAAGGAAAGGGGAAGTTAACGATGAAAAACTTCAAGTCAAAACTAGCAGGCGTTGCAGCAGCAGTGTCGCTTTCTATGGGTGCGTCAGTTTCACTGGCCGCTGACACGATCAAAGTAGGTGTTCTTCACTCTTTGTCAGGGACGATGGCAATCTCAGAGACAACGTTGAAAGACACGGTGTTGATGATGGTTGAGGAGCAAAACAAAAAAGGTGGTGTTCTAGGTAAGCAGCTTGAAGCAGTAGTTGTTGACCCAGCATCTAACTGGCCATTGTTTGCTGAGAAAGCACGCGAGTTGATCGAAAAAGACAAAGTATCAGCTGTATTTGGTTGCTGGACTTCCGTATCGCGTAAATCAGTTCTACCTGTATTTGAAGAGTTGAACAGCATCTTGTTCTACCCAGTACAGTACGAGGGTGAAGAGTCTTCTAAAAACGTATTCTACACAGGTGCGGCGCCAAACACTCAGGCAATCCCTGCAGTTGATTACCTAGCAGAACAAGGTGTTGAGCGTTGGGTTCTTGCGGGTACTGACTACGTTTACCCTCGTACTACTAACAAAATCCTTGAGGCATACTTGAAGGATGCTGGCGTTGCAGCTGAAGATATCATGATCAACTACACGCCTTTCGGTCACTCAGACTGGCAGAGCATCGTTGCTGACATCAAAAAGTTTGGTGCAGAAGGTAAGAAAACTGCTGTAGTTTCTACTATCAACGGTGATGCAAACGTTCCTTTCTACAAAGAATTGGGTAACCAAGGTATTTCTGCAGAAGATATCCCAGTTGTTGCATTCTCTGTAGGCGAAGAAGAGCTTGCAGGTCTTGATACGGCTCCACTAGTAGGTCACCTAGCAGCATGGAACTACTTCATGAGTGTTGAGTCTGACGCTAACGACACGTTCATCGAAAACTGGCATGCGTTTATCGGCGACGAAGATCGTGTGACAAATGACCCAATGGAAGCAACTTACATTGGTTTCAAAATGTGGGTTGAAGCAGTTGAGAAGGCAGGTACTACTGACCCAACTGCAGTTCAAGATGCAATCATTGGTGTATCTGTTCCTAACTTAAGTGGCGGTCTATCAACTATGATGCCTAACCACCACATCACTAAGCCTGTTCTAATTGGTGAGATCCAAGACGACGGTCAGTTTGAGATTGTTTCTTCAACTAACGGTCTTGTTCAAGGTGATGCTTGGTCTGACTACCTGCCTGGTTCTAAAGACGTTATCTCTGACTGGAGAGCTCCACTAGCATGTGGTAACTACAACGTTAAGACTGGTAAGTGTTCTGGTCAAAACTTCTAAGATAGAAGTTTCTGTAAAGCAGTAATTGAGAGGGCTAATCATAGCCCTCTCTTTCCAACCATATAAAAACTATAACAATACAATTTCATCTCCAAGGAATTACCATGGCGAGCCTGAGAAATTGCTTAGGGCGGTCTTTTGTCGCCTTAATATTACTATTCATGTCCCACGCATTGAGTGCGAGTCAACAGTCTTATGATGATGGTGTTGAAGCATTAACGAGTGCAAAACTTAAAAAAGTGGCTGTTGGCGTCCAGCTATTAATCGATTCAAAACACGCCGACTCTCAATCTATTTTGTCAGCCTTATTGGACGGCAAGATATTTCGACATAAGAAAGAAAAAACCTTAGTTCAAGTAATCGATGAAACCGACGAAGGTAGAACGGTTGTCTTTTTGTCTGATCCGAGTCGTACTGAGTTAATAACGAAAAAAAGAGCGATTAAACGTGTACCTCTTAACAATAATCTTCGACGCGATATTAGAGGTTTTTTAGCCGCACAAAATATTCAAAATGAAGATTCTAGTGTTCGTAGTGCTGCTATTCAGTCTTTATTAAAAGGCGCTGATCAAAATTCACTTCGCGTAATGCAAGAGCAGCGAAAAGTCGAACAAGACAAAGATGTATTGTTTTTACTCGATACGGCGATCGCTCTAGATACGCTTGAAAAAGGTAACACGGAACAAAAACTTCAAGCCATTACAGTTCTTGAAGAAAGTTTAGAGCCAGATGTGCGCAACGCCTTGCAGGTGTATGCAGATAAAAACGAAGACCCAGTTTCGGCGGCCGCATCTAAAGCCTTAGACAAAATTGCCGAAAAAGCGGATTTCTACTCAGTTCTTGAGACCATCTTCTTCGGGTTAAGTCTAGGTTCTGTATTAGTTCTCGCGGCCATTGGATTAGCGATCACCTTCGGTGTGATGGGCTGTATCAACATGGCGCACGGTGAGTTGATCATGATTGGTGCGTATACAACGTATGTTATCCAGTTATTGATGCCAAACTCTATTGGTGCTTCGATCATTATGGCAATCCCCGCTGCATTCGTGGTCTCAGGCCTTGTTGGTATTGCCATTGAGCGCGGAGTTATCCAATTTTTGAAAGGAAGGCCATTGGAAACGCTTTTGGCGACGTTCGGTATAAGCTTGCTGCTTCAACAAGCGGTTCGTACTATTTTCTCTCCACTGAATCGTAGTGTTGAAACTCCTGAGTGGATGTCTGGGTCGATCGAATTCAATCCTATCTTTTCTATTACTTTAAATCGTCTTTATATCATTCTGTTCTGTTTGGCTGTGTTTGCCTTATTGTTTTTTATTTTAAAGAAAACCGTTTTGGGCCTTCAGGTACGAGCGGTATCGCAAAACCGAGATATGGCGCGCGCTATGGGTGTTAGGTCTGAGTGGGTGGATGCACTTACATTCGGATTAGGCTCTGGTGTTGCGGGAGTCGCGGGTGTTGCACTTAGTCAGCTGACTAATGTTGGCCCCAACCTCGGGCAGTCTTACATTATTGACTCGTTTATGGTCGTAGTATTCGGTGGGGTTGGTAATTTATGGGGAACGCTCGTCGCAGGAATGTCCTTAGGCGTTGCCAACAAGTTGCTTGAACCGATGTCTGGCGCGGTACTTGCGAAGATACTCGTGTTGATATTTATCATCCTGTTTATACAGAAAAAACCACGCGGTTTGTTCCCGCAAAAAGGACGAGCAGCGGAGGCTTAACATGATCAGTTCTATTCAAACAGATAATAATGTCGTCTTTGATAAAGCGACAAAAATCTTTCTTGGAGTGCTTGCAGCGCTGACCTTCTTGGTTGTTATCTGTAACACCATGTTTGAGGCAGGCAGCGCACTGCATATTCCAACGTATACCGTTACTTTGTTGGGCAAGTATTTAACGTTTGCTCTTTTGGCTGTCGCGGTCGATTTGATTTGGGGTTACTTGGGTATTCTTAGCCTTGGTCATGGTGCATTCTTCGCTTTAGGCGGATATGCGATGGGCATGTATCTAATGCGTCAAATCGGTGATCGTGGTGTATACGGAGATCCAGTATTGCCTGATTTTATGGTGTTCCTAAACTGGAGTGAGCTGCCTTGGTTCTGGCACGGCTTTGACCAATTTTGGTTCGCCGCGCTTATGGTGGTTGTTGCCCCTGGTGTCTTAGCGTTCGTATTTGGTTGGTTAGCGTTTCGTTCTCGTGTGACTGGTGTATACCTTTCAATCATCACGCAAGCTTTAACCTTTGCTTTGATGCTCGCTTTCTACAGAAACGAGATGGGCTTTGGTGGCAATAACGGATTGACAGACTTTAAAGACATTTTAGGGTTTGATCTTCAGTCTGATGTGACAAGGCTGACCTTGTTTGGCTTGTCTGCCCTCGCGCTTGCATGCGGTTATATTGCTTGTCGATTTATTGTGACCTCGAAGCTTGGTCGTCTGGCGATGGCGATTCGGGATGCGGAATCAAGAACGCGCTTTATTGGGTACAAAGTTGAAAACTTTAAGCTATGGATTTGGACTTTTTCAGCAGCATTAGCAGGTATTGCAGGCGCGTTGTATGTGCCACAAGTTGGCATTATCAATCCGAATGAATTCTCTCCTTTGAATTCAATCGAGTTGGTTGTATGGGTGGCATTAGGCGGTCGAGCGACACTCTACGGCGCTGTTGTAGGGGCGATATTTGTTAACTATGCCAAAACATACTTTACCGGCGTACTTCCCGAAGTTTGGTTGTTTGCCCTGGGTGGCTTGTTTGTCGTGACCACAATATTTTTACCAAAAGGTGTGGCTGGTCTAATGGCGCGTAAGGAGGCTGCAGCATGAGCGATATGTTTACAGGCTACATAGATGCCGTCCGCCATAAGGATCGTGTATTCGATTTTATCCAACCAATGGATAACCCGAAATTAAATGTGGATAAGGGTTGCATTCTATATCTCGAGGACGTGAGTGTTAGCTTTGATGGGTTTAAGGCTATTAACGACTTGAATCTATATATCAATGAGGGCGAGCTGCGCTGCATTATCGGTCCAAATGGTGCCGGTAAAACGACCATGATGGATATTATTACTGGTAAGACGCGCCCCGATACTGGCAGTGTTTATTTCGGGCAGAATATTAATCTACTCAACATGGATGAGCCTGAGATTGCAGAATCTGGGATCGGTAGGAAATTTCAAAAGCCTACAGTGTTTGAAGAGCTGAGTGTTTTTGAAAATCTAGAGCTAGCGATGGCAGGTAATAAGTCAGTTGTAGGGACTTTGCTAGCGAAGCTATCTGGTGAGCAACTAGATCTTATTGATGAGACCTTAACCTTGATTGGCTTGAAAGACGAGTCAATTAAACGGGCAGGATCATTGTCTCATGGCCAAAAGCAATGGCTTGAGATTGGGATGCTTATTATGCAAAAACCGAGATTATTGTTGGTTGATGAACCTGTAGCTGGAATGACTCACCAAGAGATGGATAGAACGGCAGAGCTTTTGATTTCATTAGAAGGAAAGCATTCCGTGGTTGTAGTAGAACACGATATGGATTTTGTGCGTTCAATCGCGAGAACCGTGACCGTATTGCATCAAGGTTCTGTGTTGGCCGAAGGGACCATGGATGAAGTTCAAAATAATCCTAAAGTTAAAGAAGTGTATCTCGGAGAGTAATGATGCTTAGTATTTCGAATTTGAACCAATTTTATGGTGAAAGTCATACTCTTTGGGATCTCGATATTGAAATAGAAGAGGGTAAGTGCACCTGTCTGATGGGGCGCAATGGTGTTGGGAAAACCACCTTGCTTAACTGCGTAATGGGGCTTATCCAGCCAGCATCTGGGAGCATAAAGCTAGGAGATAAAGATTTAACTAGTTTGAGTGCGGAGCAGCGTGCGCCAAGTGGAATTGGATATGTACCTCAAGGGCGTCAGATATTTCCTATGCTTACAGTCGAAGAGAACCTTCAAATTGGATTGCCAATCCGCAAGGATAAAAAGAAGCAAATTCCTGACTTTATTTATGAACTCTTCCCTGTACTGCACGACATGAAGCATCGACGAGGCGGAGATTTAAGTGGCGGCCAGCAACAACAGCTTGCTATTGGACGTGCGCTAGTGCTCGACCCAAAGCTACTGATTTTGGATGAGCCTACTGAAGGGATTCAACCGAATATTGTTCAGGAAATCGGCGATATCATTCGCAAACTAAATAAGGATATTGGGCTTACTGTACTTCTAGTGGAGCAAAAGCTTCCTTTTGTTCGTCGTACATCAGATAACTTCATAATCATGGATCGCGGCCGAAAAGTGGCTATGGGTGGTTTAGAAGAATTAAATGATGACTTGGTTAGGGAGTACTTAACGGTATAAACTACCTGCTCGCTTCGGTTTAAATTAAAGAAAGATGAATGCAGCAGTCCACAATCCTTTAGATGGCCTTTCAAGCTATGGTTCAGACCGTGCTTGGGAGGCTAATCTTCACTTATCTTATGCGTTAAAAAGTAACAGAACGATCGTCAGTGATATGCGTTTTAAAGGGCCTTTGCGCGTGCAGAGACCTTTTTATCCCGAGCAAGGACGATGTCACACCTACTTGCTTCACCCCCCGGGTGGGATGGTAAGTGGCGATAAAATCGATATTTCTGTTGATGTCAACGAAGGTGCGGAAAGTTTTATTACAACGCCTTCTGCCGGCAAACTTTATGGCGCAGACTCAGAAAACGTTGTTCAAACTCAAAATATAGAACTCAATGTTGCCGATAACGCGACCTTGGAGTTTCTTCCTCAAGAAAATATTTTATTCGATCGCGCAAACGGCAAGCTTTCGACGTCAATTAATCTTAGTAAATCTTCCAAATTTATTGCGTGGGATATGTTAAGTTTCGGGCGTCCTCATGGTGGGTACCATTTTAAGAGCGGCAGCTTAGACCAGCTTCTCCAAATTAAGATTGATGGCAAATTAGTTTTACATGAGGGATTTAAGACGGATGACGATCTAACAATACTATCTAGCCCAGTCGGCATGATGGGGCACCTTCATATGGGCAGTTTGTTTATCGTCGTACCGAAGAAAATAGAACATTATGTCGCTTGGACGGAGCAGGCGAGAGAGCTACTCGTTAATGATGAAACACTCCGCATGGCCGCAACGCAGCGTAACGGCGTACTGATGATTAGGGCGCTCAGCGATGATATTGAGATGCTTAGAAACGCATTTATAAAAGTATGGCAAGGGTTGCGTTTAGCAGTACTAGAACAAGAACCAGTTATGCCGAGAATATGGCTTACCTGACTTAACAAGGAATTACTATGGAACTCAGTCCGAGAGAAAAAGACAAATTGTTGATTTTTACCGCTGCACTCGTTGCCGAGCGTAGGCTCGCACGAGGCGTAAAGCTAAATTACCCTGAGGCGGTCGCACTTATTTCTGCTGCGATTATGGAAGGTGCCAGAGACGGTAAAACGGTCGCGGAGTTGATGAGCGAAGGGCGCCAGATTCTTTCTAGTAACGATGTGATGGATGGCATTGCTGACCTACTACATGAAGTACAGGTTGAAGCGACTTTTCCTGATGGAACGAAACTTGTTACTGTCCATAACCCGATTGTTTAGGAGCGAACATGAAGCTTGGTGAGTATTTTATTAAAGAAGGCGAGATCGAGCTTAATGCTGGTCGACCCGTTACTGCGATTAAGGTGGCCAATACGGGTGATAGACCTATTCAAGTTGGCTCTCACTATCATTTTGCAGAGACAAATTTGGCGCTTGAATTCGATCGTAACGAAGCTAAAGGGAAGCGCTTAGATATACCAGCTGGTACTGCAGTTAGATTTGAACCAGGTCAGTCGCGTACTGTTAACCTAGTGGAATTTGCCGGTAAAAAAGAGATATATGGCTTCCGTGGTGATGTGATGGGTAAGGTATAGGGAGATTTATAATGAGTAAAATTTCAAGAGAAGCCTATGCCAATATGTTTGGCCCCACGACTGGTGACCGAGTCCGCCTAGGCGATACCGAAATTATTATTGAAGTTGAGAAAGATTACACGGTATATGGCGATGAAGTTAAGTTTGGCGGCGGCAAGGTCATTCGTGATGGTATGGGGCAAAGTCAGGCTATATCTGATGAAGTCGCCAATACCGTTATTACTAACGCGCTCGTTCTTGATCATTGGGGTATAGTTAAAGCTGATGTGGCGATAAAAAATGGTCGTATTTGGGCAATTGGTAAAGCTGGCAATCCTGATACACAAGAAGGTATCACAATTAATGTCGGCCCAGGGACAGAAGTTATTGCTGGCGAAGGGCAGATTCTAACTGCTGGCGCTGTTGATGCACACATTCACTTCATTTGTCCTCAACAAGTCGAAGAAGCATTAATGTCTGGTACGACAACCATGCTCGGCGGAGGAACAGGGCCTGCTACGGGTACTAATGCAACTACTTGTACACCTGGTCCGTGGCATATTGAAAGCATGATGAAAGGTACTGACGACCTTCCAATGAACTTTGGGTTCTTAGGTAAGGGAAATGTCAGTCAGCCAGAACCTATTGCTGAACAGATCAAGGCTGGGGCATTTGGGCTTAAACTACACGAGGATTGGGGTACTACGCCGCAGTCTATCGATAACTGTTTGTCTGTTGCAGAAGAATATGACGTTCAGGTTGCTATCCATACGGACACTTTGAACGAATCCGGATTTGTCGAAGATACCATCGCTGCATTCAAAGGGCGTGGCATTCATACGTATCACACTGAGGGGGCGGGCGGTGGTCATGCTCCAGATATTATCAAGGCGTGTGGCTATGAAAACGTTTTGCCTTCGTCTACGAATCCAACAAGACCTTATACGATCAACACTATCGATGAACACTTAGATATGTTGATGGTGTGTCATCACTTAGATCCTAATATTCCAGAAGACGTTGCATTTGCTGATTCGCGTATTCGTAAAGAAACCATTGCCGCTGAGGATATTTTGCATGACCTAGGTGCGTTTTCTATGATCGCATCAGACTCTCAAGCGATGGGTCGTGTCGGTGAAGTGATTAGTCGAACTTGGCAAACTGCACATAAAATGAAAGTTCAGAGAGGTTTGCTTAAGGAAGATCAGGACCTAGGTTGCGATAACTTTCGAGCGAAACGATACATCACCAAATATACGATTAATCCAGCAATTACGCATGGTATTGCGCATGAGGTCGGTAGCATTGAAGTGGGTAAGCTTGCTGACTTGGTCTTGTGGAAGCCGGCGTTTTTCGCGACCAAGCCTAGCTTGATTCTGAAAGGTGGAGCGATTGCCGCAGCACCAATGGGTGACCCGAACGCTTCGATTCCAACGCCGCAGCCAGTGCATTATCGCCCAATGTTTGCCGCAATGGGGCGATCCGTTAATGCAACGAGCGTAACTTTTGTATCTCAGGCCGCATACGATGCGAACATAAAAGAAAAGTACGGTTTAGCGCGTCGCCTAGAGCCATGTAAATCGGTTCGTACAGTTAAAAAGCAAGATATGATTCATAACGCTGAAATGCCAGTCGTAGAAGTAGATCCACAGAATTATGAAGTGCGAGCGGATGGAGTTTTGCTGCATTGTGAGCCCTTAGCTGAATTACCTTTGGCTCAGCGCTTTTTCTTATTTTAGGTATTAAATAATTACAAATGTTAAAAGTAGATAAAAAGCACCATCATCACGGTGAACTTACTCGCGAGATCACGCATACAGTCGTACTTGATTACGATCAAAGATCTAAAGGACGATTAAAAGCGGTAACAACCGCTGGGCAGGATATCGGCCTATTTTTAGAGCGCGGCAAAGCCCTGAGAAATGGCGATATTCTCGAGACGAAAGATGGTGAACTCGTTCTTGTTCAATCTGCCAAAGAGAACTTGATCGAAGGATCATGTGACGATTGGTTGGTTTTCAGCAAATGCTGTTATCACTTGGGCAATCGACATGTGCCTATTCAAATCGATAAATTAAGCCTGCGTATGCGGCCTGATTACATATTAGAAGAAATGATGCAGCAGCTCGGGCTATCTACGAAGACTGTAGAAGCTGGGTTTGACCCTGAGTCAGGCGCCTACGCCGGTGGCCATCATCACCATCATTAAGAGAGTAATATTAAAATGATCGGCTTACTGTATTTGGCTAGCCCGACTCTCCCCATAGGGTCGTTTGCCTATTCTCAGGGGCTTGAGAAAGTCATTGAGACGGAGCGAGTGAGTGATCGTGAAAGCTTGCGCGCTTGGTGTTTTGATTATATTCGACTCGGTCTTTGTCAGCTCGATATTCCTTTGCTAAGTAAGTTATATCACGCTTTGGAAAACGAAGATCAGAGCGAATTTGAAGATTTGAATGAGCTCGTTTTCGCTAGTCGTGAAACAAGTGAACTGTATAGCGAGGAGCTTAATCTTGGGCAAAGTCTTCGGCGTTTGATCCGCACTCAAGACGCTATTACGAGTTTGCCTGTAGCAATGCCTTCGAAACCAAGTTTCCTAGCTGCGTACGCGTATGCTGCAAAAGGTTTAGGTTTGTCCATTGATGAGCTTAAGGTGGCCTTTCTCTGGAGTTGGTTAGAAAACCAGGCCGCAGTTGCTTGTAAGGCTATCCCTCTTGGCCAGACTGACGCGCAGTCTATATTACTTGAGTCTCGAGAGCTTATCGAAAGATCTATTTCTGCGGGTGAGGGCGAAGTATATGGCTCCTTGCCTGGGCAAGTTATTTTTAGTGCGCTGCACGAAACCCAATATTCAAGATTATTTAGGAGTTAACATGACCACACAGTGTTTGCGTGTTGGAATCGGAGGGCCTGTTGGCTCAGGCAAAACGGCCTTATTAAAAAACCTTTGTTCAGAGTTACGTCATCGTTACAACATGGCAGTCGTAACAAACGACATCTATACGAAAGAAGACGCTCAGTTTTTATTACGTCATGAAGCGCTAGACGAAGATAGGATTATGGGCGTTGAGACTGGTGGTTGTCCGCATACCGCAATCCGCGAAGACGCTTCAATGAATCTTGCTGCGATCGATGAATTACAAGATAAGCATGAAGGCTTGGAACTTGTTTTCGTTGAAAGCGGTGGCGATAACCTGAGTGCGACATTCAGTCCAGAGTTATCCGATCTAACTATTTATGTAATCGACGTTTGTGCTGGGGATAAAATTCCACGTAAAGGTGGTCCGGGCATTACGAAATCTGATTTATTGATTATCAATAAAATCGATGTCGCAGAGCAGGTAAATGCTTCACTAGAGGTAATGGACCGCGATGCCAAAGCTCAACGCGGAGATAAACCTTTTATTTTTACAAACATGAATGCCAAGCATGGGCTAGATGAAATCATCAGCTTTATTCAGGATAAAGGAATGCTGCGTCCAGCCTAAATTGATATAGGTCAATTTTGAAACTATTTATCCCATTTCAAACTGAGACTTGCATCACGCATGGTCTCAGTTTGCGTTTTATAGCGTAGAAAAAATACACTTTTTAATGTTAAAGTTTGTAACACGCTTGCTCGATATGAGCTATCTAATAAAAACAACCTAACAGCAGAGTAGTCCGTCATGTCGATCAGCACGACATTCCGAAAATTGCTAGTTCCTTTTACCTGTGCGCTAACGAGTGCTCTTCCGCTATTTTCTTTCGCTGAACTCAGAGCACTTGAAAATGAGGAAATGCAAGATATTCGTGGTCAGGCGGGCTTGACCATTGATATCGAAACTAAGTACACAATCGCGGAATTCGAATATGTAGACGCCGGTAGCATCTTCATGAGGGACTTAGCTTTTGAAGGTATCGACGGAGGCTTGGTCGATAATATCAGGGCTACAGTTGATATCTCGGGGCCAAATGAACGACTAGCTATGGGCTTTTCGGAATATGCTCAGTGGGCAGAGCTAGGTTTTTTGGACCCAAATGAAGACGATGTTGCTTGGGCTATCAATGAATATAAAGATTCGGTGACTGGTGAAATAGGTAAAAATCTAGACGATGGCGACCTATTAATCCATGTGAGCGCGACTGACTATGGCTTGATTGACTTTTCGAGCACTACACTTGCGAATACCCCTGCTGACTATGCAGACAATTTAGACAAAATGAAGAACGCCATTGACCTTAAGGTGACTCAAGGTGAATTTGGTATTCGTTCATCGGATGGTGACGTTGAGACTGTATTGACTCGTAATCTCACTATAGAAGCATATCTTGGGTATGTTGATATTTTGATCACGAATAACGGCAATGGTTTTTCACAAACTGACGAAGAAGGCGAACCTGACGGAGTCAGATTAGGTGATTCTCATATTTACATCGATACCAAATTTAGAGTTGAAGATTTAGACGTAGATAGCACCAACAATGTTCAAAACCCTGCCGTCCCTCAACAAGCCAAAAATCCTTATTTAACTATTCGCGATATGCGAATTCATAACGAACGTGGTGCCGACACGTTAGGCTACTTTGGTTATGCAAGTGTTGAGAAAAAGATTGGCGCTGTGATGGATATTATTCCTGAATACGATAAATTGACTCAGTATGCTAGCAGTGGAAGTCTGACGAATATTCAGGATATTGGTGTCGACGGCGTATCCATTTACGACATTAACGTTCGCTGGGACTGGGATATTCCTCACATACAGTTTGGGAGAACTGAGCAAAGTATTGGAGAAGTGTACTTTACTGACTTTGTAATCGAAGGTACAAACCTTACAATTTCTGCGCATTAGAAAAAGGGATCAATTATTGACCCCTTTTCAAGTATCTCTCTACCGTATCGACTATTGCTTGAGTTTGAGGGTCGATCTCTAAGTTTACTATGTCCCCTTCGGACATCGTTCCAAAGGTCGTCATATTAAGCGTTTCAGGTATCAAATAGACGCTAAACTGATCCGTTACTCCTGATCCAATAGTTAAACTACATCCATTAAGGCCAACGAAACCTTTTGGCAAAACGTATTTTTGTAGCTTATCTGAGATGCTAAATACTAGCTCGCAATTGGTTTCCGTTTCTATGCGCTTAACAAGAGTGACTGTGTCTGAGATGTGGCCAGACATCACGTGCCCGCCGATCTCCTTTCCAAAGGTGGCAGCGCGTTCATAGTTAACGCTATCTGATATGTTAAGCATATTAAGATTTGTAACGGACAATGTTTCGATCATCACATCAAACTTTGCAATTGAGCTTGTTATAGAGTATTCGGTTACTGTTAGGCATACGCCGTTAAGAGCAATACTTGCTCCTTGTTGAAGCCCTTTTAGTGCGTCAGTGGGAAACTCAACCTTAAAGCGTTTCAAACCTTCAAAGTTTTCTATATCTATAATCTTGGCTTTGCCTTGTACGATTCCTGTAAACATCAGTCCTCTCAAATCGCGTTAATTTGCTAAAGTTTTTGTCGGTTACGCCGATAACATTGGCAAATTTACAGAAGGATTTATCGCTTGTCTAAAGTTAATCATGGAGAGGGTCGTGCAAGTACTCGAGATGATGTTTCTTCGTTGGCTAGCAACCCTGATAGAAAAAAAGATATTCCTGATAAAGCGCATGGTCAAAACCCACCACTAGGCGAAACTAAGAGCCGCAGTGGAGATGCTTCTGCAAGTTATAGTTCGCATGATCCGAATACGAATAGACCTAAAACATTACTAAGCTCTCCTGTAGACGAAGCAACTCAACACGATATAGCGATGCAACAAAGGCTATTGGCAAGTTGCGAAAGAGTAAATCTGTTGAGCATACCTTCCTTAACGCTTGATGATTACCCGAACAATTGGGAGTTTGATCAAGCTAAGAAAATGCGTGATATTTTTTTGATGGGTGGGAGCGTTTCGCTCGGTGCCTTTATCGTCGCGTTGACAGGCATCGTTCACCCAGTAATTGCTGGGATCTCTTTCGGCGTTTTTGTGCTGTGTTGTGTATTGGCATTCACTAGTCTTCAAAGCATTGTGACTGGCAGAGCGACACTTTATGAGCTGGCGGCGAAACGAAACCTCTTGGTGTCCCAGGCAAGATCACATGTTCAATTTCTTGAGGGTGTGGGTGGCTTAGCCTGGCGTTGCTCAGCACTCGGTCGTTACAATCAACATCTATATAACAATCAATTTAACGTTCTAATCCAATATTCAAAAGCTAATCAGCTTCATCGTGTGTTGAGCAGCCCACGCCATTTTCGCCTCTATGCGCAGTTCGTCGTTGAAGCACAGCGCGCTTATAAAAAACTGCAAACGATTTATTTGAGCGAGGGCGGGGAAATTAATTTGTCACCTTAGACAAATTAACAAGGCAATTCTTGACAGCTTGCGTGGTCAAACGTATGTTTGAAACAGTTGTTTAGAATAGATTATCTTAAATGCCTCAATTAGAAACCGTTGACAAAATCTTAGATGCTGCTGAACTCCTTTTCGCCGAAAAAGGTTTCTCTGAAACGTCCTTAAGAATGATTACTAGCAAGGCTAACGTCAACTTAGCGGCTGTAAACTATCACTTTGGCTCAAAGAACGCGTTGATTCAGGCTGTTTTTTCTCGCTTTCTTGGTCCTCTCAGTAAGATTATGGAAGATACCTCAAAAGAACATGGCTGGGGGAAGGATAATATTCCTAGCCTAGAGGATATCTTAAAACTGTACATGCATAGCCTGCTAAAGATTCCTAGCAGTCACGAAAATGGTGTTGCGGTATTTATGCGCTTAATGGGCTTGGCATATACTCAATCGCAAGGGCACCTGCGTCTTTACTTAGAGCAAGAGTACGCTAAGACATTTAGACTCTTTCTAGAACTTGTCCGTTTGAGTACGCCAGAGCTAAGCACTAAAGAGCGTTTTTGGCGTACACAATTCACTTTGGGCTCGATCGCATTTACGATGTCGAGCATTCAGCCATTAACTGAAATTCTAGAAAATAGTAAAGACGCGAAGGCTAATCCTGAGGAAATCGTTGATCTAATTGTTCCATATATGTTGGCGGGGATAACCGCTCCAGCAATGGACGTTAATTAACTCGATTAGATCTTGTTGTATTGCTAATCTTTTTTCGGCTTTAAGAGGTTAGCTAAATGATTCAACGCATTCTCATATTTCTATCCAAGCAAGAACTTCATAGTTTTGACTTACACGGAAACCGCACAGTTTATCCAGTCTCTACTGCGAAGAATGGCAGCGGTCAACTTGAAGGTTCTTTTTGTACCCCGCTCGGATATCACATTGTTAAGCACAAAATCGGTCACCAGCTTTCCCGCGATACGGTGTTTAAGGCGCGAACCCCACAAATAAAGTCATTTACTGAAGCTCGATATCTAGCTGAACCTAATGAAGACTGGATATTGTCACGCATACTATGGTTGAGCGGCTGCGAGCCAGGCTTCAACCGTCTAGGAGAGGTTGATAGCAAGAATCGTTATATTTATATCCACGGTACTCCTGATCAAGAGCCAATTGATCAGCCGTTGTCACATGGGTGCATTCGGATGCGTTGTGATGATGTAATTACATTGTTTGATCAGACTCCAATTTATACACAAGTACAGATACAGAATTAATACGACTATGAATCAGACCCCACTCGGCCCAG
Source organism: Oleiphilus sp. HI0066 (assembly GCF_001635725.1). Classification (NCBI taxonomy): domain Bacteria; kingdom Pseudomonadati; phylum Pseudomonadota; class Gammaproteobacteria; order Oceanospirillales; family Oleiphilaceae; genus Oleiphilus; species Oleiphilus sp. HI0066. The sequence continues at coordinate 57,398 of NZ_LWFH01000001.1, read as the reverse complement.
TGATGTTAGACATCGAAGGCTTGCAACTCTCCGATCGCGAAACTCAGTTGATACAAAATACGCAAGTAGGCGGATTAATTCTATTTACACGTAACTTTGATTCTAAGTCGCAGCTTGTCACGCTCGTTAACGAAATCCGTGACGCGCGCCCGAATATCTTAATTGCTGTGGATCATGAAGGTGGACGAGTACAGCGATTTCGTGATGGGTTTACGCATATACCGCCAATGGCGAGACTAGGTGAACTTTATTCTGTTGAACCAGAACGTGGACTTTCATATGCTCGTGAACTTGGCTGGTTAATGGCAAGCGAATTAATAGACATAGATATTGATATAAGTTTTGCGCCAGTACTAGATATCGACGATGGCATCTCGGCAGTCATAGGTGATCGTTCTTTTTCGTCAGATCCTCATGTTTTGTCTGTTCTTGCCAAAGCATTTATGGAGGGGATGCACGATGCAGGTATGGCTACGACGGGTAAACATTTTCCTGGGCATGGAGCGGTCGCTGCTGACTCCCATGTTGCAATACCAATCGATGAGCGTTCGAAAGATGATGTTTTTGCGCGTGACTTAAAAGTCTTTGCTGATCTAGCGCAGGACGGAATGGATGCAGTTATGCCTGCGCACGTAATTTATCCGTCAGTCTCCCCCGAACCAGCTGGTTTCTCAAAAACATGGATACAGCAAATTTTGAGACAGGAGCTACACTTTGATGGTGTTGTCTTTAGCGATGATCTTACGATGGAAGGCGCTAGTGTTGCAGGCTCATTTTTAGATCGTGCTAAGGCAGCTCTTCAGGCAGGGTGCGATATGATCTTAGTGTGTAATAACTCAGAAGCGGCTGAGCAGATTGTGTTAGAAGCTGATTTGTCAGATTACTCTGATGTTTCACGCACGCGTATTAATAAGATGCGTAAGCGTATTGTTGAAAATCGATCCACTCTAATAGGGTCTGTGCGTTGGCAGAATGCTCAAGAAATCGTCAAGAATATAAATAATAAGGTGTAAGCTAAATGGATTTTCTGGAGTCTAGTAATCAGTTTCTAGCCGACCTTGGATATACGAATTCCGGTGTGCGTAGTGTCATTGAAATTTTCGCTGTTGTCGTACTCACAGCATTAGCAAGTTATATTTCAAAACGGATATTCAAACGAGTCGAAATCCAGTTCACCAAGACGGAGAATTTATGGGACGATGCATTACTACACGCAGCAAGACGTCCTGTGTCCCTTGGTATCTGGATCGTCGGCCTTTCCATGGCGGCATATACTGCCGATCAATACTCAAACGTAGTTGTTTTCGATTTTGTTGAGCCAATTCAGCGTATCGGGGTTATCTTCTGTCTAACTTGGTTCGTAGTAGGGTTTATTGCGCAAACAGAAACCTTGCTTATCGATCCAGATAGAGTTGAGGAGCCTATCGATGAAACTACTGTGCACGCATTGGGTAAACTTCTTCGGGCTTCGATTATTATCACTGCAGTTCTCGTTGTTTTACAGACATTAGGTTTCAGTATTAGTGGTGTATTAGCCTTTGGTGGTATTGGCGGCATTGCTGTTGGTTTTGCGGCGAAAGACTTGCTAGCGAACTTCTTCGGCGGGCTGATGATCTATTTGGACAGACCGTTCAAAGTTGGCGAATGGATTCGCTCTCCTGATCAAGAAATTGAAGGTACCGTAGAGAAAATCGGTTGGCGTTTAACGACAATTCGAACCTTTGATAAGCGACCGCTATACGTACCAAACCAGGCATTCGCAAATATTTCAGTACAAAACCCATCACGTATGAGTCACCGTCGAATCTATGAAAAAATTGGCGTCCGTTATGACGACTCTGATCAGCTCGAGAACATTGTTGCTAAGGTTAAGGCGATGCTTAAGAAGCATCCTGATATCGATACTAAGCAAACATTAATTGTAAATTTTGACTCGTTTGGCGCGTCATCTCTCGACTTCTTTATCTATACGTTTACGAAGACGACTGACTGGATTGAGTATCATTCAGTGAAGCAAGATGTTCTTGTTCAAGTTATAAACATTATTGAAGGTGAGGGCGCCGAGTTCGCATTCCCTACATCGACAGTCCACCTTCCAGAACTTACTTCAAGCGGTTTGCAGTTGATGCCGTCTCAGCGTACAAACGAAGGTTAATATGCACGCAATTATTGGTGGAACCGGCTTAAACCAACTTGGTAACTTTGAGCTAAAAGAAGACTGCAATCTTGATACTCCATACGGTGCGCCGAGTGGAATATTTCAAAAAGGAACCCTCGCAGGAAAAGATATTGTTTTTTTAGCTCGTCACGGGCAACCACATAACATTCCTCCACATAAGATTAACTATCGTGCAAACATGCATGCTTTAATGCAGCTAGGCGTTAAAGATGTTATAGCCATCAACGCGGTTGGCGGGATACATAGTCATATGCCACCCAAGGCGCTGGCAGTGCCAGATCAAATTATTGATTACACATGGGGAAGGGAACATACGATATATGATGGTAGTGACGGTAAACTTGGTCATATCGACTTTACTGAACCTTACACACAGTCGATCAGAAAGGGTTTAATCACCGCTGCTCGCGATCAGAACATCGATATCTTACCTTGCGGGGTGTATGCCGCTACTAACGGCCCTCGTCTCGAAAGTGCAGCAGAGGTGATGCGAATCAAGCAAGATGGTGGTGACATGATCGGCATGACTGGTATGCCTGAAGCGTCGCTCGCGATTGAGCTTGAATTAAATTACGCCTGCCTTGCTGTGAGTGTAAATTGGGCTGCTGGGTTACATGGCTTAGAAGCCATAACGATGGAAGAAATCAGGGAGGCTTTAGAGTCAGGTATAAAATCTGTTGAGGCTATTTTAAGTCAGTACCTATCTACAACCTAATGCCTGTTTAATCGACTGTAGATGGCCGCTCCCTTACTTTGGGATCTTCGCTAGCCATCTATCTAAGACATTAGCGAAATCCTGTATTTCTCGAGGACATAGCGCTTTTGGACCTCCCGTTTGAACTCCGCTTGAACGCATCATCTCTAGAAAATCTCTCATATTTAAGCGCTGCTTAATATTTTCCTTGGTCAGGCTTTGTCCCCGAGTATTAATGACTTTTGCGCCCTTAGTAAGCACCGCGTCAGCCAATGGAATATCTTGAGTAATCACCAAATCATTAGGTTCAGATTGTTCTTCAATCAGATCGTCTGCCACGTCAAATCCAGTCGAAACTGTGACGCTTTTAACCTGCGGATAACCTGAGGGAATCGGGATATGATGATTTGCTACGAATGTAATCTCAATGCCGGTTCGCTTCGACGCACGAAGTAGAATTTCTTTTATTGCCTTTGGGCAGGCGTCGGCATCAACCCATATCATCGCCATTATGGATATTCCGGAAGCTTCAATTTTGAAATAGTGACGATCAGGCCTAAGTAGGGGTGATCTAAATAGTGAATCTCATTGTTTTTGATTCGCCTACTTTGATTGAAGTTAAAAGACTTAATAACAATTTCACCGTTATCTTCTTGCACGCCGCCACTAACTAGATCTTCATCTGAGATGAATAGCAATTGAAAAAATGAAGCCTTCGGGAAAGGATCTTGAAGGTAGTCGATTAATGAGTAGTAAGAGACTGGCCGCTTAAACATGTAATCTAGATCGATCTCGGCGTGCATATATCGCGATCGACGGATAGTAAGTTCGCCGTAAAATTCTTCAAATCCGAACATCTGTTTTGCATCGTTATTTCCAGACGAATCTGTTGTTTCTTCCAAGTCGATATTAGAGCCCGTCAAAATAATAGGAAGTGTTCTAGTGTCGTTATCGATCTCTTGTTGCCATGCGCCTCTAGCTAAAATATCAATGCCTTTCTCATCAAACTGGCGTGGAATATCAATAAGGCGTTGATCTTCTTTCTGAGGCTGTAGTAGTTGAGTTGCGGTTAGCGAAGAATCAAGATACTCGTACAAGAAATTATTAGAGCTGCTAGGTTCAATTGGCGTTCGCACTTTCTCAAAAACCAAAACCTCAAGATCAGGGTTTTGTTGCTTGAATAATACAAACTCAATTTGATATCTATCGATAGGTTTTTCGATAGCGTCGTGGTCTAGGGGAGCTTCTTCAGCGAACATGGGGCTGCTGAGGATAAAGGTCGTAGCGCATAACAGTGCTTTGAATGGTAACCCAATACGTAAACTCAAAATATATCCTTAGCGATTATGCGCCGGTTGCGCCAATGTCTTAAGCAGCGATTTGATTTCTTCAATCTTCTGGTCGGCTGTAGTTGCTTTAAGCTCAAATCGTAACTTACTCGCGCCTTCGAGGCGATATATATGCGGAGATTTTTGAACGAGCTGAACCAATGTTAATGGGTCAATGTCGGTTGTTTTGCCAAACTCTAACGACCCACTAGTTGCACCCGCATCGACCTTCACAATGCCAAGCTTCTCTGCTTGGAGTTTCAATTCTGTCTGACGTAATAAGTTTTTGCTCGGTTCGGGTAACAAACCAAAGCGATCGATCATTTCGATTTGCAAGTCTTTCAATTCGTCATTGTTTTTACAGCTAGAGATGCGTTTGTAGAGCACAAGTCGTGAATGCACGTCAGGCAAGTAATCATCTGGTATCAATGCAGGTATTCGAAGATTTACCTCTGTACCATGCATCGCTTCTTCTATATTAAGCTCTTTGCCATCTTGAAGTGATTGAACAGCCTGCTCTAGAAGCTCCATGTACAGAGAGAAGCCAACACTTTGAATTTGCCCGCTTTGCTCTTCGCCCAGCAATTCACCTGCGCCTCTTATCTCTAAGTCGTGCGTTGCTAGCATAAAGCCAGAGCCCAATTCTTGAGCTGCTGTAATCGCTTCTAAACGTTTTTCAGCATCGCGAGTCAGTCGTTTTTCTGCTGGCGTCAATAAATATGCATAAGCCTGATGATGAGATCGACCTACGCGCCCGCGCAATTGATGAAGTTGAGCTAGGCCAAACTTATCTGAGCGGTCGATGATTATGGTGTTTGCATTTGGAATATCGATGCCCGTTTCAATGATTGTTGAGGAAACGAGAACATTGAAGCGTTGGTGGTAGAAGTCTGACATTGCTTGCTCAAGCTCGCGCTCACGCATTTGCCCATGTGCGAAACCAACACGAGATTCAGGTATGAGTTTTTGCAAGAACTCGACTTCTTTTTCGATATTCTTGACATCATTGAATAAGTAATAGACTTGGCCGCCGCGCAGTATTTCACGCAGTACAGATTCACGTATCAAAGCATCTTGCTTTTGCCTTACGAAGGTCTTAACTGATAAACGTTTGGCTGGTGGTGTTGCGATAATCGATAAATCACGCACACCACCCATCGCCATATTCAATGTTCGCGGAATTGGGGTTGCCGTTAATGTGAGTATATCTACTTCGGCACGTAGAGCTTTGAGTTTCTCTTTTTGTTGCACCCCGAACCTGTGCTCTTCATCGATGATTAGTAAGCCCAAGTTCTTAAATTTAATGTTTCCTTGAATCAGCTTATGCGTGCCGACGAGGATATCGACTTCACCAGATTCAACACGCTCCAAAACTTTGCCTTGTTCTTTTGCAGTTTTAAAACGAGAAATCAGCTCTACATTTACTGCCGTATCTGCAAACCGATCTAGAAAACTTTGATAATGCTGTTGTGCGAGCAGAGTAGTAGGGACTAAAACAGCGACCTGCTTGCTAGAGTAACTCGCGATGAATGCAGCACGCATTGCGACCTCGGTTTTGCCAAAGCCGACATCCCCACAGACCAATCGATCCATAGGCTGATCTTTAGTCATATCCTGAACTACAGCGTTGATTGCAACTGCTTGGTCCGGAGTTTCTTCAAAAGGAAAGCCTGCGCAAAAGGCGCGATAGGCTTGTTTCGGGTGACTGTATTTGAAGCCTTTTTTTGCTGCGCGCTTTGCGTAGACTTCGAGTAACTCAGCTGCAGTGTCGCGTATTTTCTCTAGAGCTTTTTGCTTAGTCGTGCTCCAGCGATCTGTTCCAAGTTTGTGTAATGGTGCGAGTGACTCATCTGTACCACTATACCTAGAAATTAAATTTAATGACGCAATTGGTACGTAAAGCTTTGAGCCACTATCGTATTCGAGCGTAAGAAACTCATCTGTCATTCCGTCAACAGTGATTGTTTCGAGGCCCTTGTAACGCCCAACGCCGTGATCAATATGAACTACTGGCGCACCTAAGCGTAGCTCTGTAAGACTTTTCACAAAGTTATCTTGGGACTCTGCTGAGGTGCGCCGCTTATAGGTTTGGCGAACGAGTTGACCGAAAAGCTCGGTTTCCGTTACAACTGCCATCGAATCGTCACCAAGAATAAACCCTGACTCAATTGGACCTACGACGAGAGATAGGCCGCTAGAATCCGAATCACAGGTATCTTGCCATGTTTGCGAATGATCAAATTCAATTTGATGATCTTTAAACAAATCTTGTAATGACTCTCTGCGACCGGCGCTTTCCGAAATAACGATTAATTTCCCCGGAAAGTCTTTCTGAAATTCTTTTATTCGAAAAGCAGGAATGTCCAAACGATCATCAATCGTCAGATCAGGAAGATCTTTCGCGTTAGCAACAAACCCATGATCTGAACGGGTGTTGTTTGTATCGAGCTCAATACGTTGAAGCTTGTTGATTTCACTAAAACATTCATCCGCAGCAAGAAACAGCGTATGAGGCGCTAGGATAGGTTGCTGAACATCGTGGCGCCTATCTTCATAGCGTTCGTTAATCTCGGCCCACACAGCTTTTAAAGTATCGTCAAAGCCTGCGTTAAAGATTAGCTGTGTGCTATAAGGTAAATACTCAAATAGCGAAGCCATCGATTCAAAAAACAAAGGTGCATAGTACTCAATGCCGTGCGGTTTAATGCCTTCTTTGATGTCGCGTAGTATTGGCGCGCTGAAGCTTTTCTCATCGAACTGGTCTAGCCAACGATTACGAAATGCAAGCCTAGAAGCTCTGTCCCACGGAAATTCGTGCGCAGGCAGTAGTTCGATACTCTTTAGCTTTTCTTTGGATCTTTGCGTTTCTGGATCGAAACTTCGAAGGCTTTCAATTTCGTCGTCAAATAACTCTATACGAATTGGAAATTCGCTACCCATTGGGTAGACATCAAATATTGAACCACGAACTGCATACTCACCGTGCTCATAGACGGTATCGACATGGCGGTAGCCAACCTGCTCGAGCGAGCGTCGGTAATCATCGGGATTAAACCGACCATCTATTTGCAAAGACAGCGAATTAGCGGCAATGAAGTCAACGGGCGGCAAGCGCTGAAGCAGGGTCTGAACAGGCACTACCAATACGCCATTTTGCATACTGCGCAACGCCGCTAAGGTCGATAGACGCTGAGAAATAATGTCTTCGTGGGGAGAAAAATTGTCATAGGGTAAGGTCTCCCAGTCTGGAAGAATAAATGCCTTACCGCTTTCACTTTCGTCGCCTAAAAATTCCAAGGCCTTCACCAAGGCGTTTGCTTCTTGCATATCATTGGTAATGACTAAGGTCAGGCTTTTTTGCTTGTTTTGAATGATTTCGCTAATCAGATAGGGCTTGGCGTTTTGGTAGCAAGCGATACGATTAGCTTGTGACGTTGAGTCACTAAAAAGATCTGAGTTGACCAGAATGTTTTTCATTGATGCCTTGGAGCAATTAAAAAGTTAGAGCAATAAAAATAGAGTTACTTCGCGTATTGCTGATTTAAATAATCGACAATCTTTGCAGATTCAAAAAGGTTTGTATCTGTATTGGGGTCGACAAGAAATGGGACCTGAACGTTGCCCCATTTTTCTAAAAATGCCTCACGTTTTGATTCTGGAACAGGGCGGTATTCACCGCGATGAAAACGAAATTTAGCAGGGCCCATATCCTCTTTTTGCTGCTTACCAAGATTAATCAATTGATAAGGCAATTCTAGTTCGCACAGTCTTTCTCTGACTATGCGAGAAAATGGGCTCGATTCGAAACTATAAAGTGTTAACGGCTGTTGTGTGGACTTCGAGGGCTTAGCTTTAATTCCAGCATTTAGCCGTATTAAAGAAGAAAGCTTTGATCGACGCATTTGTTGAGGTGTGATTTGTGTGCGTGATGGTGCGTCTACACCTTTATATTGCTTAAAAAGGTACTGAATAATATCGGATGCACCTTTTCTACTTTCTTCGACATTTGTGTCGTACAGAACAGGTACTTGATCAGTGCCTGAATCTCGACGAAGCCGTTTGATGTTTTCTCCACCGATTGGACAGGGCATGATGGTGACATCAAGATTGAGCGCGGTAAGCGTTTCTCGAACAAGACGGCATTCCGGATCGCCTTCACGATCAAACAGGATAATCGGTTTTTCGGGCTGATAATGCTCTTTCGTACTAGATGTTCCTCGCCAAGAGCGAGCAATAGATGCAAATGTGGAGTTCAGAACATTAATCGTATGAAGCATGCATACACCCTTTTAATATTAAGCGGTTTTTTCTATAAACCGCAGCATTATAAGGCTTAAGATGCTTTAGTCGACCCCAGCGTACTCAATTGATTTAAACACTTGTTCTGCATAGTTTTGAACGTTAATCCTTGGGGCGTTCACTTCATAACGTCGTGATAATTCAACGTTGACCAAAATATTTGGCAAGCCACGATGCGGGCAGACCAAACCATATACATCAACGAGAGCAGGGCCTGCATTATTGCGACCACGCCAATCTTCTAATTGTTCTGCATAGGTGATACATTTATTACCGTATTCTTCAGCAGCCCAAGAATCTCGACCGTGAACAATCAGCCCTTCAACCGCGTCGTCATTCACATTTTCACGATAGGCTGAGAGATGCGCTTGCGCTGATTCAAACATTCCGAAAGCTGGCCCTCTATTCACCGCAACCTTCAACGAGTAACTGTCGTCATAGTTGAGTTGACTTAATTTGATTCGGTTTCCTGTACCGTAATCGACAGCAAACCAAGACTTTTCTGTGGGTACAACGACTGAAACCGCGGGGCCATATACCCGTTCACCAGGGCGAATATTGGTTCGATCAAAACTTGTTGCGCAGCCACTAATGATTAGCGTTAACGCTAGTAGCTTGATTATCGTATAGACGTTCGACATATCGGAATTTATTAGTATCGTTATTGTCAGCTTATTTAGTATGTCTTGAGCGAAGCTCAAGAATGCGCCTAAGCACTTAATTATTTGTTTTTATCGTGACATAAATAGATCGTCGCACCAAGCTCGCAGTGCGTGTTTTGACCTACTAGCATACGAATGATGAAGTTTATGTATCGTAAAAGCTTAATCCCACCTATACTTCGCGCGCATTCTTCCCCCACATACTGAGAACGAATACTTAATGTACTTTGAAGAGCTTGGCCTTAATCGAAATATCCTAAAAGCAATTGAGTTAAAAGGTTATAAGACACCATCCTCAATCCAGCAAGAGGCTATTCCTGCCGTATTAACAGGGCAAGATGTGATGGCTGCCGCGCAAACGGGTACAGGCAAAACTGCTAGCTTTACACTTCCTATTATTCAGTACCTTGAAGGAAAAGCTCGTGTAAAGGCCAATCAGGTCCGAGTACTCATTCTTACACCAACGCGAGAGCTTGCAGCTCAGGTGCACCAGAGTTTAGAAGATTACAGTCAATTCTCTGATACGCGCTCTGCAGTTGTGTTTGGAGGGGTGAAGATTAACCCTCAGATGTTGAAGTTAAGAAAGGGTATTGATGTATTAGTTGCAACGCCTGGACGCTTACTTGATTTATGTGAAAAGAATGCCGTAAAGCTCGATCAGATTGACGTATTTGTTCTAGACGAAGCCGACAGAATGCTGGATATGGGCTTCATTAATGATATTCGCCGCGTTATCGCGCTATTGCCCAAGCGCAGACAAAATCTGCTGTTCTCAGCGACATTTTCCGATGACATTCGTAATTTAGCGAAAGGCTTGATTCATGATCCCGTTGAGATCTCTGTATCGCCAAAAAATTCTGCCGCGAAAACTGTCGATCAATTAGTTATTCCAATTGATAAAGCTAACAAGTCACAAGCCTTAATTACCTTAATTAAACGCCATCAATGGTATCAAGTGCTCGTCTTTTGTCGGACAAAGCACGGCGCGAACAAGCTAAGCCAAAAACTGATTAAGTCTGGAATTAAAGCAGCCGCGATTCATGGTAATAAGAGTCAAGGAGCTAGAACAAGGGCGCTATCAGACTTTAAAAGCGGTGATTTACAAGCGCTTATTGCTACCGATATTGCCGCGCGAGGAATTGATATTGATCAGTTACCTCAAGTCGTGAACTTTGATTTACCGCATGTAGCTGAGGATTACGTGCATCGTATTGGTCGCACCGGGCGCGCTGGCATGGCAGGGAAAGCTGTCTCGTTAGTCACGGCAGAAGAATATAAAGAACTCGTCGGAATAGAGCGTTTGATTCAGCAGCATATTCCAAGAGAAGACATAAAAGGCTTCGAAGCTCAAAATGCATTGCCAGCATCTCCGCAGACTTTAAAACCAATTAAGGCGAAAAAACCGAAGAAAAATAAGACCAAAGTCGATGCTTTTAATCAGACCAGCTCAACGAATATGTCTGCCTCAGGCAAGCCGGATAAAAACAAGAAAAAAGCTAATAACAGCGACGGACACGGCAACAAGTCTCGCGACAAGGCTAAAAAGAGTCAGGCAAATAAAGATATTTGGGCTAGAGGCAAGCCAAAACAGAACAAGCCTAAGAAAAGTAGCAATAAACAGACTGGGAACAAAAATGCAGAATCTAAAAAAGGAGTAGGGCGCTCGCCACGCAAACGCCCTGTTCAAAATTAGGCGATTAACGCTTGGTTTCTAGTGCTAATTGGCGCGCAAGGTACTCTTCATAAGTGCCTTGGAAATCATTTAGCTTGTTGTCCTTGATTTCAATAATGCGTGTAGCCAAAGAAGAAACAAACTCTCTGTCATGGCTGACAAAAATCAGAGTGCCTGGATAATTTTCGAGCGCTAGGTTTAACGCTTCGATCGATTCCATGTCCAAGTGATTGGTTGGCTCATCCATAATTAGCACATTTGTTTCAGCGATAATCAGCTTACCAAACAACAGGCGGTTCTTTTCACCACCTGAACAAACAGAGACTTTCTTGTCGATGTCTTTCGACGAGAACAGCATGCGCCCCAGAATGCCGCGAATGAACTGATCATCTTGACCTGGCTTACGCCACTGGCCCATCCATTCGAACAAAGTCATATCTTCTGCAAAGTCGCGCGTACTGTCTTGTGGGCAATAACCAAGGCTTGCACTCTCAGCCCATTTAATAGTACCAACGCTAGCATCAAGCTCGTTCATCAAGCAGCGGAGTAGGGTTGTCTTACCTACGCCGTTTTCTCCAATCACCGCCAAACGTGTTCCAGCTTCGAGAATCATATCGCCGCCTTCAAATAAAGTTTCACCATCGAAGCCATGAGCTAAACCTTCAAGCACCAATGATTGGCGATGAAGTTTCTTTTCCTGATTGAAACGAATAAACGGGCTAACACGACTTGAAGGCTTAATTTCTTCTAACTCGATCTTTTCGAGACGCTTGGCGCGTGAGGTTGCTTGCTTTGCTTTTGACGCGTTGGCTGAGAAGCGGCTAACGAACTGTTGCAGCTCAGCGATCTCAGTTTTCTTTTTCGCATTCTCATGTTGTAAACGCTCACGGGCCGCAGTCGAAGCAATCATAAAGTCGTCGTAGTTGCCTGGGTAAACACGCAGCTCACCGTAATCGATATCGGCCATGTGCGTGCACACAGCATTTAAGAAGTGACGATCGTGAGAAATAATTATCATTGTGCTTGAACGTTGATTTAACAGTTCTTCTAACCAACGAATTGTATCGATATCCAAGTTGTTAGTCGGTTCGTCTAACAACAATATGTCTGGATCGGAGAAAAGTGCTTGAACTAGTAGGACGCGTAATTTCCAACCTGGTGCGATTTCGCTCATCAAGCCATAGAACATGGAAGGATCAAGGCCAGCATGAGTCAGCAATTCTTCAGCTTTAGATTCGGCAGAATAACCATCTAGTTCGGCGAAACGTGTTTCAAGATCAGCAACAAGCATTCCTTCTTCTTCGCTCATTTCTGGCAAGGAATAAATACGCTCGCGCTCAAGCTTAATATCCCAAAGTTCTTTGTGGCCCATAATGACCGCGTCAACAACGCTGTATTCTTCAAATGCGTATTGATCCTGACTTAATTTAGCGACACGTTCATTCGGAGAAATCGATACATTTCCTGATGTTGGCTCAAGTGAGCCGTCCAAGATTTTCATGAACGTTGATTTGCCGCAACCGTTTGCGCCAATAAGTCCGTAGCGATTACCTTCGCCAAATTTGACGGAAATGTTTTCAAAGAGAGGTTTCGCACCAAATTGCATGGTGACATTTGCTGTAGAAATCAATGAGTCGACCTTCGATCAGAATGTATGGAGACAAGCAAAAAGCCTGATTGCCTAAAATTTGCGCGCACTATAGAGCACAGCGCGCGCGAGGTCGATAAAAACTTTGAAATAGCTGCCGAGTTAGTATGACGAGCATATTTTCGTCACGATCAGGGGGCCATATTCTGTTTATATTTACGATAACTCACTACGATCTGAAATCATGTGTTTGAATCAACTTAGTCTCACTTAATTAAAACAGTCTCATGATAAGATTGATCATCTGTCTCCAAAAAACATCAATAAGGAAATCAAGTGTCGAGAATGAGAACGATAAAAGTCGCATCGAGCCTGATGGACGCAAACCCTTCACCAGTTGAAGCGCGATTAGAGCGGGCTGAAAAGCTAATATCTGAAGCGAGCCTTGATGGTGCCAATCTTTTTCTATTACCCGAAATGTTTAACTTCGGCTATGCCTATGACGTAAAACTCTTTGATCTTGCCGAATCACCGACTGGGAAAACCTATAAATTTCTTAAGGGCTGCGCTAAGAAGTATAACATGATGATCGGGGGCACCTTTTTAGTCAGAGAAAATTCTCACATCTACAACCGCTTTATGCTTATCAGTTCCTCTGGCGAGCAGTGGGAATATGACAAGAATTATCCATGGGGGTGGGAGCGTGGTTATTTCAGGGGTAAGCACCAAACAACCATTGCGGACACGCCATTGGGAAAAATAGGTATGCTTGTTTGTTGGGATATCGCGCATACTAATTTATGGGAGGCGTATGACGGAGAGGTCGACTTTATTCTCGCTAGTATGTCGCCACCGATTACAACAGATCCTACTTATCATCTATCAGATGGTCAGACTCTATCTAATAGTGAGCTAGGGTTCATTCCTAGACTTATCGAAAAGATCTCTAGCGCAGCTGATCTGTTTTCCGATATTCCAAAGCTGCTTGCTAGTGAACTCGAAGTGCCTGTGATCTCGTCTGCATCCACTGGACAGATTCAATGTCAGATGCCACATCCAAAAGCGCTTTGGCTAACATACTGTGCAGTCAATCCTTTGATGTGGCGTCACTGGAACTCTACAGACTCTATTCGTGCTGATTTTAAATGCGCCGATTTCGCTCAAATTATCGATAAGTCAGGCCAAACAGTAAAAGCATGTCAACGTGATTCAGGTGACGCGTGGGCTTCACAAGAAATCTCATTTTCATCGACTAAAACAAAAGTTAAGCACGCTCTACCTAAAAGAGTACTGCCAATCATGTCCTACATTTTTGCAGACAAGATTTTCAAATATCCGTCACTAATGACTTATATAAGGCGCCGTTAATCAAACTCACTGCTTAAAACAATAGTGAAGAGTTATTTGCTAAGTTGCCTTAATAGGTATGCTACTAAACATTAATTTTAAATTACTAATACTCTTTAGTATTGGACATAGGCTAATATGAAGATAGGCTAGTGTATAACCTCAATCAAAAAAATAACATGCTATGCCCGTATCAAAGCCGTTTCCTTTGTTTCCTACATACGATGAATTAAGAGATGTTCGTCTAGATGATTTTCCCGAACTCAATACCTATTTAGAAAAGTCAGATAAATGGAAACGCAATGCATGGCACTGGGGTCAAGAATTTTTGTCTTATATTGGTCGCAACAAATCTCAGCATACTTACACACGTTTTCGTTCAGAACTCGAAAAGTTTTTATTGTGGTCGTTTCTTGTATCCGATAAACCGATTGATGAGCTGCGGAAATCAGACATCCTTGCTTATGCAGATTTCTTTTGGCAACCGCCATTAAATTGGATTTGCTTTGTGAATCACGAGAAATATCGTTTCTCTAACGGTGTGTTTGAAATCAATCCCGAATGGGCTCCATTTCGATTAGTTCAAGCTAAAGGCGATCAGTCTAAGCCAGATAAAAAATTATATCGTCCGTCGCAGCAAACCTTGCACGCAATGTTTACGGCTTTAAATGCGTTCTATAAACATATGATGGATGAGGAAATTTGTTACGGAAATCCGGTTCAAGTTGCTAAAAAAGACTGCAAGTATTTTATAAAAGACGCACAAGTTAAAGACGTGAAACGTCTGAGTGAAGATCAATGGCAATATTTGCTTGATGTAGCTGAAAAAATGGCCAATGACGACTCAAAGTATGAGCGGAATTTATTTCTCATTGCGTCCTTAAAAACCTTATTTTTACGAATTTCAGAGTTCTCAGAACGCGCAGACTGGGTCCCAACAATGGGACATTTCTGGAAAGATAATGATGATAATTGGTGGTTAAAAGTATATGGAAAAGGTCGAAAGTTACGGGACGTCACCGTTCCACCAAGCTTTATTCCATATTTAAAGCGATATCGAGCGTCTAGAGGATTAAACAGTCTTCCTGTATTGGGAGAAACGCACCCTATTATTGCGAAAATTCGTGGCCGCAATGGTATGACGGCGCGCCAATTATCGAGGTTGGTACAAGAGGTTTTTGACCAGGCTTTTGAAGCGATGCGCTTAAGCCATGGCGAAGAGGCAGCGGCACGTTTTCAGCAGGTGTCTACGCACTGGTTACGTCACACAGGCGCCAGTCTTGAGATTGAACGAGGTCGAGCATTAAAAGATGTATCAGAAGATCTGGGGCACGCAAGTATGGCGACTACCGATACTATTTACGTTCAGAGTGAAAACAAAAAGCGTGCAGAAAGTGGTAAGTCACGCGATGTATAGCAGCGTGACTTAGTGGAGCATTCTAAGTGCTTTATCTATTGGATTCGATCAAGCGCAATCACGCGCACTTTCTCGGAGCTAGAAAACAATGAATCTCTCAATAGCTCAAGCTCGGTGACCTTTACTTCGTCGCTGTAAGCATCGTTTAGTAAAATCTCATCGCGTTGACTTGTGTAGCTCGTGTATCTTGAATCCCATTCCTTACGTTGGGAGTCTAGGCTCGTTAAACGTTCTGCAGCCTCTTCGCCAACAGCTTCAACGCGCGCATTATATAGCTCTTCACCAGTAAGCTCTTGATTGTCAGTGGTGCTCTCACGCAGAACTTGAACTGGATTTGCGCCGCTTCTACTTTCGATAAACTCTGCCGGCATTTGTGCATCAAGTGATTCTAAAGCCGCTGATTTTTGCTCACTATTCATTGCTTGATCAGCGTTGATTCTGAGTCGCTCAATCATATATGCATCATACTGTTCACGCTCAGAATAAAATGCCTCATGCATTTCTAAGCCTAGGTTTTCAGCTCGAATTGACTTAAGTAACTGCAAGCGTTCGTCGATCAAATCAAGGTAACTACCACTTAAGCTCGACATTGGCCAGTCTGTAGTAAAGCTTTCAATTCGGCTTGAAAATGTAAGTTCTAGGTCCATTACCGCGGTTTTGTATGCAACGTACGATTCTAAAGATTGAAGTGCTTGGCTTAAGGCTGGCTCTTCTAATTTGTAGTTGAGATATTCTTCTATCCGCGCCAAAACGGTTTCCAATGACTCTTCTTCAATAGCTGAAAAGAAGAAATCAAATATGTCTTTTAGGTCCGATGAAATACGAAGATCGCCGTTCTCATCGACGGCCAAATCTCGATCAAAGTAGATTCCGCGAAGTGATGATACAAGGTCGCCGTGCTCAGACTCATAAGGTAATTGCTGAGTTTCAGTGTTGATTGCTTCAGGAGAAGAATCGATAACTGATTTTTGATGGTCTTGGTTGGTCTTAGAGGTGTCTAAATCTTGAGCGTCCTGATCCAGCCCTTGGTATTGCCAAATTACAAATGAGGTCGCGACACATAAAGCAACAGCAACTAAGAATTTAATATACATAATGTGTTCACACTTAACTAAGTAGAATAAAAGAAGGGGCTACTGAGCCCCTTCCCTTTTTTCTATAAGCCTGCTGACTTAAGTCGACGTGCATGGTTTTCAAACAATACAACTGGATCGACTTCAAATAAGTTTGATAAGCCGAAGAACAAGTTAACGCCATCAAGGTGGTTAATGTTGTAGTTCACACGTAGAACATCACCCCAGCGCTGTTGACAACTACCTACTAGACCATCATTGCGACCAGAGATCGTTGCGCCGGTGAAAGCCAAGAATGGGTCAGAAATATCAAGAGCGTTCGTTAGCAAGAAGTCGCCGCCCCATGACCAATAACGTATACCATTTACTTCAGCTGCGCCTTCTCCACACGAAGATGTGGGACGACCCGCGGGAAATAAGTCATTGAATGCTTCCGCGCCAGGTGTTGTTAGGAACGTTACCGCACCTAAAGCGTCCTGCGTGTATTCAGAATTGCCGGCAAGAGCGTCAATAATGTCTCCAAGGAAGTTAAGTGCACCTTCGATCAGCGCCTCTGTACCACCACCTACAGGAACGATTCCTCTCGCTGCATCCGCAAAACCTGATCCACTGTTTGCACCGTTTACTGAGGTAACAGAAGCAACTAAGTCTGGACGGACACCTGCAACATAACGGCTAGTTGGTGAACCTAAGCTATGGCCGATCAAGTTGAACTTTTGTGCACCTGTGATCGCTTGCAACTCTTCTAAGTAAGCCAACAGCTGTTCGCCACGTACGTAGCCGTCTTCCCATGCTGTAACATTAGGAATGTAAACCGTTGCACCGCGTTCTTCCAATTCGCCTTTCACGCCATAGAAATAATCTATGCCTAAGATGCTGTCGAACCCAGACAGACCATGTACCAAAACAATTGGATGCTGAGTTTGATAAGCTTTGCAATCTTGCCACCACCAACAGATAGCGTTAGCTGCAGAGCTTTGAATGAGCATGCCAAAGAATATGGCGCTCGCTAAGAATACTTTCTTTAGTTTGAATTGCATCATCGATTCCTTTTGTTTTTATATTAAAACGACGTACAACATTCCTTAATTGTTATTACTTCCTATATATAACGTTGTTTGAATGACATCTTGTACTAGCGGCGTGAATGCTACCAACTGGCCATTTTTAGAGCAATGAGTCTAAAAGCCTATGCTTAGCATTTCAGGCCATCTGTAAAGTTATGTTAACTACGTCTTAGTTATAGGAAAATCTGATTGATCATTGAGCTTGCGTAAATTTTTATTACGCTTGTGTCACAATTTAGCTAACAAACACGTCAAATGACTAACATTACGATTAAACGCTCCATTTTCTTTTTCTCAGCGATTTTTTTCTGATTGGCGCTCTGAATGCCCTGCTCCTATATAAAAGTCACGACACTTCTACTACTAATGAGGCATGGGTTCTGCACACGGATGAAGTACTTCAGAAATCGACAGAACTAATGAGCTAAATAACAGATGCTGAAACTGGCCAACGAGGTTATCTGTTGACTGAAGCCGGTGATTATTTAAAGCCCTATTTTTTCGGAATCAAGGCATTGAAAGATGCCGCTAGTAATCTTCAAGTCTTAACGTCAGATAACCCCAATCAGCAAGTCCGCTTAGAAAAGTTGATGACACTGATCGATGTGAAGTTTGATGAGCTACAACAAACTATTGATTTGGTTGACGAGGGGAACGCTCGATCTAGTGAAGAGTGATCTAGGGCGTAAGACAAGGGTCGAGATTAGAGAACTTATCTCAGACTTTATAGCAGAAAAGCGCCACTTACTAATCGAGCGTGAAAAGTCATACAGGTGCGCGCAAGACCAAAGTACATTTACATCAATGTCAGCATTGTTCGTTCTCATCGGGTTTATGGGCGTATTTGTTGTATTGATGAACAAGCGTGTCATCCAACCTTTGATCGATCTTGCTACGTCAGCGAAGAACTTTCGCAAAGGCGTTGATACTAATTTTAAGGTTGTTGAGGCGCATGGAGAGATAAAAGATCTCGTCGTCGCTTTTGAAGACATGCGCACAAGTATTCAGGCATCACTTGATGAATTAGATGCGGCTCGCATTCAGGCAGAGAACGCGAATCAGGCTAAGAGTGAGTTCTTAGCAAATATGAGCCATGAAGTCAGAACATCGATCAATGGTATATACGGTATGTTCCAACTTCTACGTCTAAATAAGTTCTGAGATAGCCCTGTCTATTATGATTTGATCGATAAAGGCCGTACATCCTGTAACTCCCTACTTTCAATCGTGAATGACATTCTCGATTACTCGAAAATTGAGGCTGGTAAGATTGAGCTAGAGTGCATTCCGTTCGATATTGTTGATCTAATCGAAACTGCAGAGTTCATGTTTAAAGACGCGGCCTCAGAAAAAGGAATCGGATTAGAGTTTATTTTTCCTCGAGAGTTTAATCATTACTACAAGGGCGACCCTGTACGGATCAAGCAAATCTTACTCAACCTCTGTTCAAACGCGATTAAGTTTACAGAGGAAGGGAGTGTGACGATCCATGTTGATTGCGTTGGATCGCAAGCTGGGCAGCGCGTCCAAATCAAAATAGCAGATACCGGTATTGGCATGAGCCAAGATCAGGTAGAGAAAGTCTTTTCTCGATTTGAACAGGCCGACACAACTACAACTCTAGAATTTGGTGGGACAGGTTTAGGTGTCCCGATCACAAAAGCTGTGGTCGATTTAATGATTGGAGATCTGTCTGCAATAAGCGTGCAAGGCAAAGGCACAGAGTTTACTGTTTCCCTGCCTTTAGAGTTCGCTGAGGCAGCTGAGCTTAAAGAAGAAAAGGCAGATGTGCCTCCGCCAGATTTGTCAGGCAAACGCGCACTCATAGTTGAGGATAATCAAATTAACCAAGTGGTATGTGAAACCATGCTTTTGCCAACGAACGCAGACGTCATGATCGCTGAGAACGGTCAAGAGTGCTTAGATCTTTTAAAGCATTAAGTGTTTGACTTGATATTGGTGGATATTCAAATGCCGGTCATGGGTGGCAATACTGCGTGTGAGCATATCAGAAGCACTGACAAGCAGCAGAAAGTAATCGTGCTTACAGCAAACGTCATGGCTGATGATAGAAAATATATGAGGAAGCTGGTTTCGACGATTGCATCGCAAAACCAGTTGATGTCAACGTGCTTTATCAAGGGTTAATAAAGCACGTATTAGATAATTAAACTTTGCCCTAATTAGATTTCTCTAATTCCGAGAATTTTGTCAGCGCTGTTTCTGATTTCTCTATATTTATCTGCATCCTCAATGAGCACATCCACATCAGTTTCATCGAAGAGCGTTTTAAGGCGTTCTTGAGCTGCTTCTTTCTTGACGATTTTTGGAAACAACGTTTTAACACAGCGCAGCATAACTTCTGGGGAGACTGATGCTCCAGGCGAAGCGCCTAACAATGTTCCGTAGCTCAAATCTTCAGACGTCACAATTTCAGTACCCATTTGTAGATCGCCATCTTTAATGATCTGAACGCGCTGGCCTGCTTGAACTACCTTCCAATTGAATTTATTGCTAAGACCCGGCGCAAACTCATCAAGTGTTTTTAACATCGCGCTTTCGCCCTTGAATGTTTCTTTAAACAAGTAAGTGACGAGAGGGAAATGTTCACGGGCAACATTAAGAAGGTTAGGAATGTCGTGTAAATGGACCATTCGAATGAACTCCACGATTCCTCTACCCTTCTCTAAAATCGGCGAGAACGTCGCAAATGGGCCAAATAGTAGATAATATTTACCGTCAGCAACACGCAGATCTAAGTGCGGAACTGACATTGGCGGTGCGCCAACAGCGGCTTTACCATATGTTTTTGCGCCATATGATTGGGCGACTTCTTTATCTATCTCTGCTGCAAGAAAACGACCACCAACTGGGAAACCTGAGAAGCGCCGACCTGCTGGTAGATGGCTCGCTTTTAAAATAGGGAAAGCACCACCGCCGGCGCCAACAAATAGCTTGTCTGCGCGCACCTGTTTCGCCACGCCGTTTTGTTCGCATTCAATCAACCAGCTACCAGATGGGCTCTTGTGCACGCGTTTAACATGCGTATTGTATTGAATATCCGCACTCTGCTCATTTTCCATATGCTGAGCAAGTTGCTTAGTAATCGACTCGAAGTTGACATCGGTGCCATGGTCAACGCGTGTTGCAGCCATCTTCTGATGACGAGATCGACCTTCCATCGTTAGTGGAATCCAGCTTTGAATTTCATCGAAGTCTTCTGACAACTTCATCTCGTCAAAGAAATGGTGCGATGCCATCTCTTTATAGCGCATGTGTAGAAGATTAATACTGTCTTCGTTTACCAGCGTGCAGTGCTTCGTCGGGTGAATAAAGCTTTCGGGATCTTTAATGATTCCGTTCTTTACTAAGTTTGCCCAATATTGCTTAGCGACGTTGAATTGAGCGTGGATGTCTAAGGCTTTTTCAACACTGATAACTTCTTCATCGACAGGTGTGTAGTTTAATTCGCAATTCGCTTCGTGACCGGTACCTGCATTATTAAAAACACTTGAGTTGCTTCCAGCAGCCTGATCAAGGCGCTCTAGAATCGTTATATTCAGTTTAGGGTCAACGGTTTTGGCGATATGCGCGAAAGTAACGCCCATAATACCGGCACCAATAATTACTACGTCCATTTTGTGTACCTGTGTTGAAAGCTGCTTTAGGCCTTTTAAGCCATTAGACACAACGTTTTTTATAAAAACTTGCACTGCGTTCGATAAAACGCGCGAATATTAACATCAAACACTATTCAGCAGATAATTACTCCATATAAGCATCTCATTTGAAACGGTTAAATGTCCGATTTCATTGGAGGTTAGACCAGATTAATAAAATGTCAGACTTTAAGTGATTGATTTTATGTACTTATCTTTTAACTGTCCTCTGATAACAACTGATGCGTTAGCAAGGACATTAAATGCCATCCTCGGCCTGTATTAAGCTATTCGTTTGTACATTCATAAACGGATTAATCATGTCTTTTAAACGTAATCCATCAGTCATTGTCATCGGTGCTGGCATGACAGGTATTCTGATGGCGAAAAAGCTCAAAGATGCGGGTATTGAGAAAGTAATTGTTCTCGAAAAAAAAGAAAAAGTCGGCGGTACATGGCGTGAGAATACATATCCTGGCGTTGCGTGTGACATTCCCTCGCACATGTATACCTATTCGTTTGAGCCAAATCCTAATTGGAGTAATTTTTTCGCTCGTGGTAATGAAATCCAAGAATACTTCGAGAACGTGGTTGATAAATACGAGCTACGGCCAATGATTCGGTTTAATGAAACGGTTACTGAAGCCAAGTTTGATAACGGTGTATGGAAAGTTACGACCAGCACTGGTGATAACTATGAATGTGATTTCGTTATTTCCGCGACAGGTATACTGCATCATCCAAGCCTTCCCGACATTCCAGGTTTAGATTCCTTTGAAGGAAACATGTTCCATACCTCTAATTGGAATCATGATGTTCAACTCGATGCGACACAGTCTGTTGGTATTGTCGGAACGGGCTCTACAGCCGCTCAGTGTATTCCAGAACTAATTAACTCTGGGGCAAAGGTAAACGTATTCCAACGTACGCCTCAATGGATTCTTCCCTTGAAGGACTTTTCGATTCCTAATTTTGTAAAACGCTTATTAGGTAGGTTTCCGACTCTGAATCGTATCAGCCGCGCTAGTGGTAAGTTTTTCGTCGAGCATTTTTTCACTAAAGCTGTGACAGGCCATAAAATTCAGCGTTTTTTGATGGAGTTTTTCGTAAAGCTGAACCTGAAGCTAGCAATTAAAGATCCTGAACTTAGACGCAAATTGCGTCCCGACTATCAAGTTGGCTGTAAGCGTTTAATTATCAATACGACTTTCTATAAGGCGATTCAAAAGGACAATGCGGCACTTATTACTGAAGGAATAGATCATATCGAGCCCAAAGGCGTCGTGACTAAAGATGGTAAGTTGCATGAGTTAGATACGCTTGTTCTGTCTACAGGCTTTGATCCGCTAGCGTATATGCGCCCAATGAACTTAATTGGTAAAGATAACACCCATATCAATGATGCGTGGGCAGAAAACGTAGGCGTTTACCGCTCTATGTTAATACCCAAGTTTCCCAACTTCTTCTTAACTCTCGGACCTAACACGCCGATCGGTAATTTCTCAGTTATCGCGATGAGTGAAGTACAGTGTGATTACCTTATGAAGCTCATTAGCCAGTGGCGCAGTGGTAAGTTTGATGCCGTTGAGCCGACAAACATTGCGGTAGAAAACTTTAACGCCTATGTTAAGAACGGTCTCGATGCGACGGCGTGGGTTGGCGGGTGTACAAGTTGGTATCTTGATGCGCATGGTAACCCAATTTTATGGCCATATACTTGGGGGCGCTGGGTCAAGGAAATGCGTATTCCGAATGATGAAGACCTTCAATTCGCCTCGTATTCACAGCAATAATTTGAGCTCGTAATTTATAATTCTAAGAAAACGGTAAGTTTCCAAATAGAAACTTACCCGTTAGAGTTGTCCCGCTTTTATGAGAGCTATCGCAAAGCGATGGCCAAATAAAAATAGGATAAAGGTCTATGTACCTCGCAAAATGGACAATCTTGTTAGCGGTTTTTTGGCTGCTTCTTTCTGGCTTTATGCAACCTCTTTTACTAAGTTTTGGTGCTATATCTGTCGCTATCGTTCTACTTGTAATCAAACGAATGGATGTGATTGACGAGCAACCTAGAACAATCGGTTCACCTCTTGCTGCATTGATATATATACCTTGGCTTCTTTATCAGATTTTTCTTTCTAGTATTCAAGTGACCCGCCTTATTTGGACAGGTAAAACCAAGGTCTCGCCTTCCATTGCGAAATTGCCTGTTTCGTCCGTTCCGGAAAATAAGAAGGTCCTTTATGCAAATTCCATTACTTTGACCCCAGGGACTTTAAGCGTCGATTTGGATGAGGAAGAAGTGACCGTTCATGCACTCGAATCTTCTTCGATTGAAGAGCTCAAGCAAGGCGGTATGGCAGATAAGATTGCTAAAACATGGGGTAAGAAAAATGGATAGTGTACTTGCCGCATCCGGCCTAGGAATATTGATTGTAATGGCGATTGCTCTAGCCCGAGCAATGGTTGCCCCAACTGTTTATGACAGAATTCTCGGTGTGAATATGTTTGGCACCAAGACGGTTTTATTCATCGCAACGATTGGCTTCATTATGGGACGACCAGATTTTCTGGATATCGCCATCGTGTATGCGCTAATTAACTTTATAGGTATGGTCGCAGTACTCAGGTTTTTCGAGTACACGTCAGAATCTAACTAAAATTATAAGGACTATACGTGAGTGCTCTAGACTATCTTAGCGCGGCACTGCTTCTTTTAGGTTTTATATTTAGCCTGTCGGGAGCGATTGGTTTATTCCGTTTTCCAGATTTTTTTACGCGCATTCACGCGTCTTCCGTCACCGATTCTTCGGGTGCGGTTTGTATAATTCTTGGCTTAGCACTTCAAACGAATTTTGACTTAGTCACGGTTAAGTTACTGTTTATTTTATTCTTCTTGTTGCTGACTGGACCGACAGGTTCTCATGCCTTAGCGAAGTCGGCGCGCCATGGTGGTTTGCTAACTATTCCTGAGTGCCAAGAAAAGGCCAAGGACGGAGTGAGCTAATGACTATTTTAATAGACCTCATTCTTCTCGCGATGCTCGTGATCACCGCATTTCGCATCATCTATATTAAAGATTTGTTTTCTGTCGTGATGCTCTTTGGTATATACAGTTTTCTATGTGCGGCCTTGTTTGTAACTCTTGATGCCGTTGATGTTGCGTTTACTGAAGCGTCCGTTGGCGCGGGTATCTCTACCGTATTAATGCTAAGTACGATTGCTATTACGGGCCGTAAAGAAAAACTCAGTTTACATAGTCATACCTTTGCGACCTTAATCGTTCTTTTAACTGGTGGTGCGCTGATATACGGGACGTTTGATATGCCCCTCTTTGGTTTAGCAGATAACCCTGTGCATGAGCACGTTGCGCCGCGCTACATTGAGACATCACCGACAGAGATTGGTCTTCCTAATATGGTGACCTCGGTCCTAGCTAGTTATCGTGGCTTTGACACCTTTGGCGAGACAGTTGTTGTATTTGCAGCGGCGATTGGCGTATTCAGTTTATTAGGTGTGCGCGGGAAACCAACGGAACTCCTTGCGCAAGAACAAGGCCTTACCCAGCATAAAGTGCTACGCGTGGTTGCGAAAATCTCTATTCCCCTAATCATCTTGTTTGCCCTCTACGTTCAATTTCATGGTGACTTTGGTCCAGGCGGTGGATTTCAGGCAGGAGTTATCGCTGCTGCAGCATTTATTCTTTACGCCCTCACCTTTAGCTTAAGAAAAGCCGTTGGAGTTGTAAGTCCACGATTTGTTAAGTATCTAGCTCCAGTGGGCGTTTTGCTATACGCATCTGTTGGTCTTGTGAGCATGTTGAACGGTGCAAATTTTTTAGACTACAACGTGCTCGCAGCGGACCCAGTAGATGGTCAGCATTACGGCATAATCATTATCGAACTCGGTGTTGGTATTACTGTTTTCTCTGTCATGCTTGGGATTTTCTACGCCTTTGCAGGCCAAGTTGAAAAGGCAAATGTTCAATGAGCTTAATCTTCGAACACTTCAATCATTGGGTCGTTGTTATTTTGATGATGATCGGTCTGTATATCGTTATCACAGCTAATAACCTCGTTAAGAAAGTGGTTGGCCTGAATATTTTTCAGAGCGCTGTATTTTTAATGTACATCACCATGGGAAAGGTTGTTGGTGGCACGGCTCCAATCTTAGCGGAAGGTGTGACGCAATATTCCAATCCTCTCCCTCACGTATTGATCTTGACGGCAATTGTCGTAGGTGTAGCCACAACAGCCGTGGGTTTGTCATTAGTCCTTAGAATAAAAAGCGCTTACGGAACGATTGAAGAAAATGAGTTCCAGAACAAGGAAGATGTTATCTAATGTTTGAACAACACTTAGCGGTTCTACCTGTATTGTTGCCGTTAATCGCTGCGCCACTGGTCGTATTAATAAATAAACCGCGAGCGGCCTGGTTACTTTCTACTCTTTTCGTCGGTGCATGCGTTTATATCTCTTTCGGTCTAGTGTCCGCGACAATGGATGGAGGCGCGCTTCGATACGCACTCGGCGGTTGGGAGCCACCTTGGGGTATTGAAATGCGTGTTGATTCGGCCAACGCATTTGTATTGCTAACGGTTAGTGTGATCGCCACACTTGTATTACTCTTCGCAAAAGAGAGCATTGCTAGTGAAGTTGCTCACAAGCAATTACCTCTGTTTTACAGCGCTTATTTGTTGTGTCTTGCTGGACTCTCAGGAATCCTAATTACTGGCGATGCATTTAACTTATTCGTCTTTTTAGAAATTTCTTCTCTTGCTACCTACACCCTAGTTAGTTTGGCCGCCGACAGGCGTTGCTTAACGGCTGCATTCCGCTATTTAGTCATGGGCACAATCGGTGCAACCTTTATATTGATCGGTGTCGGAATGCTCTATATGAAGACCGGCACACTCAATATGCTTGACCTTGCCGAGAGGATTCAGGCGGTTGAAAGTCACCGAACAATCAATACGGGCCTTGCGTTCATCATGGTTGGCGTGAGTATTAAGCTCGCACTATTTCCTCTGCATATGTGGCTTCCTGCTGCGTATTCGTTTGCACCGTCAGCTGTAACGGCATTCTTGGCAGGCACGGCTACTAAAGTCGCGATTTATGTCATGTTGCGATTTGTCTTTACTATTTTTGGTGCGGGTTACGTATTTGAACAAATGAACATGGAGATCATTGTTTTGGTTCTTGCGTTAGCCGGTATTTTTCAATGTTCTTTCGTCGCGACCACACAAAGTAATATAAAAACATTGCTAGCATATAGTAGTGTTGCGCAAGTGGGCTACATTATTCTCGGCGTCTCGTTGGTTTCTCTGACAGGCTTGACCGCTTCCCTTCTTCATATCTTTAACCATGCATTAATGAAAGCAGCCTTGTTTATGGCGGTGGGTGCTGTCTTTTATCGCATGGGCTCTGTGCAGATCACAGCGTTCCAAGGTTTAGGTCGTCGCATGCCCTGGACTATGAGTGCATTTACGATCGCAGGCTTAAGTATTATTGGTGTACCTCTAACAGTAGGCTTCATTAGCAAGTGGTACTTAGTGACTGCTGCGCTTGAACAAGGCAATTGGCTTGTTGCATTCTTAGTGCTCGTTGCCTCTTTATTCGCAGTGGTATACATAGGTAAGGTAATCGAGGCGGCTTATTTTAAGGAGCCTAGTGAAGACGCTGACGCTACGAAGATCAAGGAAGTGCCTGTGAGCATGCTTATTCCGATGTGGCTACTTGTCTTGGCTAATATTTATTTTGGTATCGACACCTCTTTGACAGTCTCTGCTGCGACAGCTGGTGCTGAAGCTCTGTTGAACGGCAGTTCATTAGTTGGAGGTGTTCAATGAACCTTTGGGCAGGCATTAGCCAAGATCAACTAATCAATCTCGCGATATTCATACCATTCTTTGGCGCATTTTTAGTTGGGTTGCTAGGCAAATATCCAAACCTGAGGGAGGCAGCGAGTATTGCGACCTCGATTATCCTGTTTACCGTAGTGCTGGCGATCACCGATAACACATTCAACGGCACACTGATGAATATGCATTGGTTCGACCTATTCCCGGGTCTGAGCGTTTCATTTTTAGTTGAGCCACTAGGCGTTCTATTTGCCCTAGTTGCCAGCTTTCTTTGGATCGTGACTACGATCTATGCCATTGGGTATATGCGCGGCAATAATGAAAAAAATCAGACGCGCTTTTTTATATGTTTCGCCCTGGCAATCAGCTCGGTGATGGCCATTTGTTTTTCAGATAATTTGCTTACTCTATTCATCTTCTACGAGGTTCTAACACTCTCAACCTACCCTCTAGTTACCCATGCTGGAACTAAAGAAGCGAAAGAAGGCGGACGGATTTATCTTGGTATTTTACTTTCGACTTCCGTTGGTTTTTTATTGTTCGCAATACTTGGCACATATGCCATCACCGGCACGTTAGACTTTAAGCCTGGCGGCGTATTCGACGAGTCTTCTCCAGATTTAATGGTTGGCTTGTTACTTGTATTATTTTGTTTCGGGATCGGAAAGGCCGCTCTCATGCCTTTTCATCGTTGGCTTCCATCAGCGATGGTTGCGCCAACTCCTGTCAGTGCCTTACTGCATGCCGTCGCCGTTGTTAAAGCGGGTGTTTTCAGCATTTTGAAAGTTGCGGTATACATTTTCGGTCTTGATACGCTTTCTGACCTTGCTACAACCGACTTAATGCTTTATGTCGCCTCCGCCACGATGGTGATTGCATCGATAATCGCGATGACCAAAGACAATCTCAAAGCGAGGCTTGCTTACTCAACAATAGCTCAACTGAGTTACATCGTACTGGGTGCAATGCTTGCTACTGCCATGGGTGTTATCGGAAGCGCAATGCATATCGCTGCTCATGCCTTCGGTAAAATTACCCTGTTTTTCGTGGCCGGTGCGATATACACAACAGCGCACAAGAAGTTAGTGAGTGAGCTTGATGGAATTGGCAAACACATGCCTTTGACAATGGCTGCCTTTACGATTGGTGCGATATCGATGATCGGGTTGCCGCCAGCTGCTGGGTTTATTTCCAAATGGTATCTACTACTTGGTTCGCTAGAAACAAGTCAGTGGGTCGCTGTTATTGCCCTGATTCTCAGCACCTTATTAAACGCAGCGTATTTTATTCCAATCGTTTATGCGGCTTACTTCAAATCTGAGCCTAACGACCAGAAACATCAGAGTCATGGAGAAGCGCCACTAATGATTCTGATTCCTTTGTTAATTACAGCGGGCATGACTCTGTTTATGTTCTTTAACCCTGAATTACCACTTGCGCTTGCGAAACAAATGCTGGAGCTGTCTCTATGAATGAACCTGAAAAACATTGGTTAATGAGACCGGCATCGATCAGTTTGCTCTGGAAGGTATTTATCGCCATTTTGGTTCTGACCGTCTTATCTGAATTATTGATTCATAAGCATGAACACTTTGGTATTGATGGCACCTTTGGTTTTTCAGCATGGTATGGATTTGTTACATGTGCCGCTATGGTGGTCGGCGCAAAAGTGCTTGGCTACGTCTTGAAGCGTGGAGAGGATTATTATGATGATTGAATTTCCACCAGGCTGGATAATTATCATTGGGGCGCTATTGATCCCTATTACTCAGGGTTTGTTGAGACAAGCTGTACTTGTGGCTTTGCCTGTACTTGCATTGACACTTATCTGGACCTTGCCCGATAACGCGCTTTGGCAAACAAGTTTTCTTGAATACACGCTATCACCGCTTGATTTTTCAACCGTAGGCAAGTTGTTTGCGACTATCTTTTCTTTGATGGTCTTGGTTGGTGGCATCTATGCGATGCGTACCGCTTCCACCTTGGAGTTATCTGCAGCGTTTTTATACGCCGGTAGCGCAATCGGGGTGACTTCTTCTGGCGACTTGATCAGCGTATTTATTTATTGGGAGTTAATGGCAATTGGCTCTACCGCAGTGATCTGGGCTGGCGCAACAAACTCCGCATACAAAGCCAGTATGCGTTATTTGTTTATGCATTTATTTGGCGGCGTCATATTGATGGCAGGTATTCTGTGGCATATCCATGAAACAGGATCTACCGAATTTACCGCGCTTGAGTTAGCTGGACCTGCTCAATGGCTGATATTAATCGGTTTCTTGGTCAACGCCGGCGCGCCACCTTTCTCGGCGTGGATTGCAGATGCATATCCTGAAGCAAGCCCGAGTGGCTCGGTCTTTCTCTCTGCCTTCACAACCAAAACAGCGGTATTTACGCTGCTTATTGCGTTCCCTGGTACAAGTGTATTGATTCCAATCGGATGCTTTATGATTTTCTACGGCATCATTTATGCTCTGCTTGAAAATGATGCAAGACGAATTCTGTCATACAGTATCGTTAATCAGGTTGGTTTCATGATCACGGGTATCGGTATCGGTACTGAAATGGCGTTGAACGGAGCAGCAGCTCATGCCTTTGCTCATATCGTATACAAAGCCTTACTTCTCATGACGGCTGGCGCGGTGTTATACCGTACAGGCAAGCGTCGCTGTAGCGATTTGGGCGGGCTGTTCCATAGCATGCCGATTACGACACTGTATGGGATTATCGGTGCGTTAGCGATCTCGTCTTTCCCATTTACCTCGGGATTTGTCTCCAAATCAATGATCTCGTCCTCTGCAGCCTATGAGCACATCACATGGGTGTGGTTCTTACTCGCTGCGGCTTCTGCAGGTGTATTTTTACATGCCGGCGTCAAGTATCCTTGGTTTGTATTCTTCCAGAAAGATTCCGGTTTACGACCAGAAGAGTCACCGAAGAACATGCAGTTTGCGATGTTTATCTTTGCATTTTTATGTATCGCCTTAGGCGTATTCCCGCAGCCTTTATATGACCTTCTTCCTTATCCTGTGGATTACGAGCCTTACACGGCAGATCATTTAGTAACTCAGTTTCAGTTACTACTATTTGCTGGGCTAGCTTTCTTTCTTTTGCTACCCATGATGAAGCGTACCGAGACCATTAGCCTTGATTTTGACTGGTTCTATCGAAAACTCGGTACAAAACTTGTCACAGGTTTTGGTAGAAAAGTATATGCCGTGTATGCCAAGCAAGAGCAGGCGTTCGTAAATACGCTTAAGTCACTTGTGACTCATGTTTATGACACAGACAAAAATAAACCTAAGGGTTCAGTGGCGCGCATGTGGCCAATTGAAACGATGGTATTTTGGGTAGCTATTCTTCTTTGTGGCTATTTGATCGTTTATTACTTATAAGCGTTTAGCAGGTTGAAGTTCTCTAAGTTTCAACCTGCTCCATTCGCTATTTTCGTCCGTTTTTCGTAGTTCGATTAGTTCTATTTTGCTATTCTTCGCGACTAGATAAAGCTCGCTTCAACCAGAATACAAAAACCAATTTCCTATATGACAGTTAAAGATAAATCTCCTTCTAGTAAGGCTGCCCATACCCCTATGATGCAGCAGTACTTTCAAATCAAAGAACAACATGCTCACGAACTTGTTTTTTACCGAATGGGTGATTTTTACGAGCTGTTTTATGACGATGCCAAAACCGCAGCGCATTTACTTGATATTACCTTAACAGCGAGGGGCAAGTCTGGCGGAGAGCCAATTCCTATGGCCGGAGTTCCGTACCACGCTGCAGAGGGCTATATAGCGAAGCTAGTTAAGTGTGGTCTTTCAATTGCTGTTGCGGAGCAAATCGGCGATCCTGCAACAAGCAAAGGACCAGTTGAACGTAAAGTTGTGCGCGTGGTAACGCCAGGTACCCTTACCGATGAGGCGTTTCTTGATGAGCGCTCAGAAAATCTTTTAGGTGCGATCAGCCAAGTTCAGCAGGATATATTTGGTATCGCATGGCTAGAGCTATCATCTGGACGTTTTCACATCACGGAAGTTAAGGGGCTAAGTAATTTAGTTGCTGAAATACATCGCCTTAAACCTGCCGAGCTTCTTATTAGTGATGAGTTTCCTTTCGAGGATGCTCTTAACATCAAAACGTCTTTAAGACGACAAGGGCCATGGAATTTCGAGCTTGATTCCTGTGAACGGATACTAACCAAACATTTCAAGACCAAAGATTTAGGCGGTTTCGGGTGTGATGATTTAACCGCCGCTGTTGGAGCAGCCGGAGCGCTTCTCCAATACGTAAAAGATACCCAGCGTGATGAGTTGGCGCATATCAAAACAATGAGTCGTGAATCTTTCTCAGAAAGTATCGTGATTGATGCGGCTAGTCGTAAGAATCTAGAGATAGATGCTACAACTCAAGGCGAATCGACAAGTACGCTGTCTTGGGTATTAGATCATTGCAGTACTGCGATGGGTAGCCGTCTTCTGCGCCGTTGGTTGAACCAGCCTACACAACAGAAAATAGTAGCCGAACATCGTCATGATGCAGTTGGAGAGCTTCTTAATAACTATCACTTCGATCTTGTTATTGATCAGTTAAAGCATGTCAGCGATATTGAACGAATTCTGGCTCGGGTAGCACTTGGTTCCGCACGACCAAGGGATCTTACCCGCCTTAAAGATACGCTTCTTGTTTTACCCGCATTGCAGGTCGCTATTAAGAACCTAAACACCGGTTTACTTGATGACTTGAAATCTCGAATCTCAGAGCATCCGTCACTTGCTCAATTGCTCGATAGCGCCGTAATTGATAATCCTCCGGTTGTCATTCGTGATGGTGGGGTTATTAAAGAAGGTTTTGATTCTGAGCTAGATGAACTTCGAAACATGAGTGAAAATGCGGGTCAGTTTCTCATCGATCTAGAGGAACGCGAACGCGAAGAAACTGGCATATCAACACTTAAAGTCGGCTATAACCGTGTACATGGGTACTTTATAGAAATTTCAAAAGCCCAGAGTGAACAGGCGCCAGTACATTACGTTCGCAGACAAACACTTAAGAATGCAGAGCGCTTTATCACACCTGAATTGAAAGAGTTCGAAGACAAAGCCTTGAGCGCTAAGAGTCGCGCCCTAAGTCGTGAAAAAGCTCTTTATGAAGATCTGGTTTCTCAGCTCAATGATCATATCCATAAACTCCAATTGTGTGCCGGTGGGCTCTCGGAATTAGATGTACTGACAAATTTTGCTGAGCGCGCGAGTAACTTAAATTATTGTCGCCCTACTCTTGTTGATGAAAAGCATTTAGACATAGTTGCTGGACGTCACCCTGTTATCGAGCAACTCATTGATGAGTCTTTCGTGCCAAATGATGTTGTTATGAATAATAAGAGAGAGATGCTCGTGATAACTGGGCCTAATATGGGTGGTAAATCTACCTACATGCGCCAAGTAGCGATCATCGCTCTAATGGCTTATTCAGGCGCTTATGTACCAGCTAACTCGGCAACTTTTGGCCCTATCGATCAAATATTTACACGCATGGGAAGTGCCGATGACACCGCAGGTGGCCGTTCTACTTTCATGGTGGAGATGACGGAAACTGCGAACATCCTTAATAACGCGACTAGCAATAGTCTGGTTCTAATGGATGAGGTTGGTCGTGGAACGAGTACATTTGATGGATTGTCGCTAGCATGGTCTGCCGCAGAGTATCTCTCAAACAATACAAAAGCGTTTACTCTTTTTGCCACACACTATTTTGAAATGACGCAGCTAGCTGATCGCTTGAGTAACGTTACCAACGTTCATCTGAAAGCTACAGAGCATGACGATAAGATTATTTTCTTGCACAGCGTATTAGATGGCGCTGCGAATAAAAGCTACGGGTTACAAGTCGCGCAATTGGCAGGTGTACCAAGCTCTGTCGTCGCTAACGCGAAAGCCAAGTTGTCGGAACTTGAGTCCGATAAATCGTTAGAGTTCGCTCAGTCAGTTGATTCAGGCAAAGTTGGTGCATCTGCAAGCTGCAATAAAAATACTAAAGAAGACGATTTTTTTCAAGCAGAACTGTTTGGTTCGCCCAAATCTAAAGTTGAAGAACTACTGGAAGGAATTGATGTTGATAGCTTAAGCCCTCGTGAAGCGCTTAATGCCTTGTATCAACTAAAGGATGAACTAAGCTAATTCAAATTGGCATAAGCAAATTCGTTTTTGCTCTTGATCGATTATAAGGCTATCGCTAGAATTGCAAACCGCTCGAAAGCCGCGGGATTAATGGCTTTGAGAACAATTATCATTTAAATAAAGGTTAGTATTACCATGACATTTGTTGTTACCGACAACTGCGTTAAGTGCAAATACACTGACTGCGTCGAAGTATGCCCAGTAGATTGTTTTTATGAAGGTCCAAACTTTTTGGTAATCGACCCGGATGAATGTATCGACTGTGCACTATGTGAGCCGGAATGCCCTGCTAACGCGATTTTCTCGGAAGATGAGCTACCAGCAGATCAGGTTCAATATATTGAGTTGAATGCAGAGCTTTGCCAGACTTGGCCAAATATTACGGAACAAAAAGACCCTCTTCCTGATGCTAAAGAATGGGATGGCGTTCCAGACAAACTACAGTACCTAGAAAAGTAGTTAATCCCTATCTCTAGAAAGCCGCTTAAATTAGCGGCTTTTTTATGTCACTTTCTTGCTTCCACTTTATTCCTTTTAGAATTTAAATCACTTTTTATCCGCGTTTAATCCGAACATTTGGTTCGAATATAATGATCATTACAGTGCTACCGAACAAAAATCTCTGACTATCATTTAGCCTGTTCAGTTTTCGTTATAAGGAGCGCTAAATAACTCTAAAAAGATTGCCCTACGGATATCGTTGTTAATTTCGTGAGGAGAAGCAGATGTTGCTAGATAGAGTTAGACACCCAAATGAGCGTAGTGACAGAAGACCTAGCTCCTGATTCTGGAATCGCCGCAGATATCACTGCAAATATGCTGAACAAACAATTGATCGTGAGTGATTATCTAAAAACCGGTTTAGAGTAAAACATTAGTGACTTCAATCAATTGTCTGAGCGAACGATTCTTATTCTGAACCAAGCAAACGAACAAATCGAAGACCCAAACCGCGTTGCAATTCTCGAAAATATAAATGCTTTGTCACGCAATTATGATCAAGCGTTTATCGGAAGCGTAGTGTCCAATATGAGGGAGCGCAACCGTTTAGTGAATGAAGGAATGAACGTTGCTGGTTCTCAGATTAGAAAAGAGCTCACATATATTCGCGACTCGGCATATAAAGATAATGATATCGTTGCTGCATGATATGCAGGCGTCGTTCAAGAAAACCTTCTACTTGCTCGTCTTTATGCGTTTCGATTTTTAGATGACAATCAAGAAAGCTCCACTGATCGAGTTCTTAACGAACTAAGTGCAGCGTCGCGAGAACTAAATACCCTTATGCCCGAACTTCAGAACGCAAATCGTAGAGCAGCTGCTGAACGTGTAAGGGAAGGAATACGCAATCACGAAAACGCGTTTAAAGCTGTTTCATCATCGATCTATGATCGAAACACAGTTGTAGAAGCGCAGCTGGTTCCGTTTGGTGCGCAGATCTTTGATGCATCGGTCAACTTACAATCGAGTGTGTTTGACTCGCTTTTAAATGAAGGAGCGATGGCTTCGGCATCGATCAAAGATACTCAACTTAGGAATCAGATAATCGTCATCGCAAGTATCGTTCTTGGGCTAACCGTATCCTTATGGATAGCGAAGACGGTCCTGGGTAAAGTCCGAAGAATGAACGCGCTTGTCGACGATTTAGCTAAAGGTGAAGGCGACCTCACCGCTCGCCTTCCCGAAGATTCTCGCGATGAGATAGGAGCGATGTCGAAAAGCATGAATGAGTTTATTCGGGGCTTGCAAGATACGTTTTTTGCCATTGGGTAGCAAACCGTTTCAGTGTCTGAAAATTCTGGAATGCTTGCCGAACATTCAGCGTTAATGAAAAAAAATCCAAGGCCAAGCGCGTGAAACGGAACAAATAGCCACCGCTATGGTAGAAATGACGACTACCTCGGAAGAAGTATCTCGAAATGCTGAGGAAACCACTAATGCGGTAAATTCTGCACAATCCGAAGTTGCACGTGGAGTGGATACGATCAGAAGTAATGTAAGTACGATTGAACAGGTCTCTAACGAGATCGAAACAACGTCTGCATCTATGGAGCAACTTCATCAAGAGAGCAATAACATCAACAACATTCTTCAAGTTATTTTGGATATTGCAGAACAAACTAACCTGCTAGCGCTTAACGCTGCGATCGAAGCGGCACGCGCTGGCGAGCAAGGCCGAGGGTTCGCTGTCGTCGCAGATGAGGTACGAACACTTGCTAAACGAACACAGGATTCAATGTCTGAAATTGGGAGTGTCTTAAGCACCTTGCAAGACTCATCAAAAGCGTCGCTCGATGCGATGCTAGCGTGTCGAGAGCTCTCACAACAGACGGCTACTCAATCAAACGACACAAAAACTTCTCTTGATACAATCGAGCAAGCGATAGATCAGATCCTTAATATGGCTGGACAAATCGCAACGGCGTCGAGCGAACAACTTTCAGTTTCTGAAGAGATTAGTCGCAATGTGACAACAACTCAGGCATTGTCGGAAGAAACGGCAAACGGAAGTCTATTCATTGCTGAGTCTTAGCCAAAACCTAATCGTTGCGGTGGATGCTCTAAAAAATGAAATCGAGTGTTTCAAAGTGGCCTAAATTAATTGTCGCTTGGCAAAAGCGCTGTCTTACAAATCCTGCAGACGTACTTTGCGTTCTCGCGCCTTACTCGATTGTGCCTGATAGACGTCAATTCATGATACTTGTTTGGACAAGCGCAGTGGTAACGGTATCGTTTTATGGTTCTCGCTGGTTTAACTTCATATTGATGAGTCACTTCAGGGGCTTTTTTAAGAACGTCTATCATCACCGATTGCCATTCGCGCCCATGAGGTCTAACGCGACGTTCGACAACTTCGTGCACGATAAAATGCGCTACTTCGTGGCCTACCGTCTCATCTATGAATTGTTGACCATAAAGCGAAAGGAGTTCCTGGTTAAATCGTATCTCTTTTATAAGGCTCTGTTTACGACTCAGCGCTCGTGATTGCGCCTTTCTGATTCTAAATTGCCCTGCAGACTTCCCTCTCAAGTCAAACTTGACTGCATCTAAACAAAACTGTCGCCCAAAGTAGTCTTGGGCTAAAACTAAGCAGCGCTCTAATTCGTCTATGGTCTGTTGCTGAAGCTCTGATAAATTGTGTTCTGGTACTGCGGAATTCATACAGAATAGAAATGATGGAAACGTCGAATTGCGTTAGTATGCCCCACTATTTTAATTAGACGAAATAATAATATGTATGAGCTAAGTGTCCTTTCTGTCTCCTTACTTATTGCGATGGGCTTTTTGGCTGGCATTATTAACACGATGGCCGGTGGTGGTTCGAATCTTACAATACCCGCCTTGATGGTCATGGGTTTACCTGCAGATATTGCTAATGCGACTAATCGCGTCAGCGTTTTCTTCCAATCTTTGACTGCAGCCAACGGTTTTAAAAGCCATGGAAAGTTAGAGATACCTGATCTTAAGAAAATCGTCGGTGTTACTTTAATTGGCGGGCTTGCGGGAGCTTTGTTAGCCTCTTATATGCCAGCTGAATTACTTAAACCGACACTTCTAATATCTATGATTACCATGGCTGGAATCATTTTGTTTAAGCCTGGAGTCGTCGCTCCTCCAGAAGGCACACAAGCACATGGGATCTCTGAGTCCTCCAGTTCTATTCCTATGTTGTTGTTGGCAGGATTTTATGGCGGATTTGTGCAAGCTGGGGTTGGATTTATCTTAATTGCTGCTATTGCGGGGAGTTTACGCTACGACTTAGTGCGAACGAATGCATTGAAAATTGTCTGTACGCTGGGCTTTACCATCGTTGCGCTATTGATATTTATCGTTAATGATCAAATTTTATGGTTGCCTGGATTAATTTTAGCTGTTGGCTCTATTGTTGGCGCTCATATTGCTGTAAAAATAACCATCAATCTGAGTCAAAAAACACTTAAGTGGTTTCTGTTTTTAATGACAATATTTGCAAGCGCCGCCGCGTTGCTTACTTAAACTGAATTTTGTAACTCATAGCGTGTGCTATCCAGAGATAATTATAAATACCTTGGAGGTCCTTCATGACATCAAATCAAAATACAACTGTATGCGTGACTGGCGCATCGGGGTTTATTGCTGCACATCTTGTTAAACAACTTCTTGAGCAAGGTTATAAAGTGCGCGCAACAGTACGCGGCACTGCGGATAAATATCCCTATTTAACCGAATTAGAGGGAGCGTTTGAGCGCCTAGAGTTCGTGCAAGCGGATTTGTTGCAAGAAGGTGCTTATGACCAGGTTGTTCAGGGTTGCGATTACGTGATGCACACTGCTAGCCCATACATTGTGAACGTCAAAGATTCTCAAAAAGAACTTGTCGATCCAGCGGTTAATGGAACATTGAATGTTCTCAAGGCCTGTCAAAAAACAGATTCGGTTAAACGTGTTGTTTTAACCTCATCTCTTGCGGCAATAACCGATGAGCCGAGAAACGATAAAACCTTTAGCGAAGAAGACTGGAATGAAAAGTCTAACTTAAAGCGCAATCCTTACTTTTATTCTAAGGTTCAAGCCGAAAAAGCCGCTTGGGATTACGTAGAAAAGAATAAAGACCAGTGTGACTTCGACTTAGTAACGATTAATCCTTTCATGGTAATCGGCCCGTCTCTCGGCCCAACACTGAATGAATCAAACAAAGTCATCAGAGATTTAATGCATGGTTTGTATCCAGTATTGATGACACTTAATTGGGGGATTGTTGATGTGCGTGATGTAGCCCACTCACACATTTTAGCAATGCAAACTGAGAGTGCCTCGGGGCGTTATTTGATCGTGAACGAAAACTGGAAAATGCGAGAGATGGTTAGCTTCTTAAAGAACGATCTCGGGTGCACGGATTACAAATTGCCTAAGATTGATCTTGATAGTCCATTCGGCACAAAAATCATGCATTTGCTTTCGTATACTCAGCCAAGCGGTAATGGTACTTACATGCGCTCACATATCGGCCAGCAAATGAATTTTGACAACGCTAAGGCTATAAACGAATTGGGGATCAAATACATTTCTATAAAAGAGAGTGTCGAGGCTGCAGTCGAAGATATGCTGAAGTGGGGACACTTGAAACCGCGTAAAGCAAACAAAATGGCTACCGCTTAATACGGTTTATGCTCTTGGTCAGGGTTTCGTTCATCTTTGGCGTTAACGCTGACCAAGATTCTTATTGATTTAAAATTCTATTACCAGATTCCCTAAGAAGCATTACTGCTTTTCGATCCGCTCCCCATCGATATTGATTCAAAACGCCTGAGCTTCTAATAACTCTGTGACAGGGTATAAGACACGCAACAGGATTGTTTGCGATTGCTGAAGCTGCTGCTCTCGCAGCTTTGACGTTACCAGAAGCTTCCGCGATTTGTTGATATGTTCGCAGCTCACCTTCAGGAATCGTTAATAAAGCTTCCCAAACCTTAACCTGAAAGACGCTTGCTTTAACAAATAAGGTTACGTTTTGGTTCGATTCACGATTAGAAAAGACTTGTTGGTTTAGCGTTTTAGCGAGGTTGTCCTCGCGAATAAACTCTGCGTTATGCCATTCTGACTCCAGTTCATTGATCAAATCATCTCGACTCTGCGAAGATGACGTGAACGCGAGTTTCATAATCCCTCTTTGGGTCGAAGCAAAAAGAGCATCCCCATATGGAGTTGGAGCAAAACCAAATGTTATCTCAAGATTTTTACCTCGTGATTTATACTCGCCAGGTGTTATGGACTCGATACGAACAAAGTTGTCGTACAGCCTGCTTTCAGAAGAATAGCCGAGCATGTCTGCAGTCTCAGCTACAGAATGGTTAGGCAGAAGCTCTTTGGCTTTCGATCTTGATATGGTTTGCAAGAATTGCTTTGGTGAGAGGCCAACCCACTCGGTGAATACGCGCTGAGCATGGCTCTCGCTCATACAGGCCCTTTGAGCTATATCTCTCAGCGTTGGTTGCTTGTTGCTTTGCTCGCAAAGAAACTGAATAAGCTTTTCTGCGTTTGTATAGTGTCGTGACGTTTCTAGTTCGTTCATACAGAAAACTTAACACACCTAAGACCTGAGGTATCACCCGATTCTTGCTCAATGGTCGAGTTAAATCCCCTGATCAAGCGCTTTGAATTAGATGCTTCTCTAATTCAGCACGAATATCGTTAGGTATCGGCTCGGACTTTTTATCTTGATGATTAAAGTGCACCATTGTCGCTAGACCTTTAGCGCACAATCTTTCGTTCTGCCAAGCTTCTTGATAAACCTGCAGGGAGCTGTTTCCTAGTTTTTTCACTCCAGTCTTGATCGTTACATCACTCGCGTAAAACATCTCGCCGGTATATTCCACTTCGACTTTCGCAAGAATGAGATTCCATTGTTTTGGATTTAACGAAGGAACAAATATCTTGAATATTGGTGTGCGGCTTTGTTCGAACCAAACTGGTAACGTGGCATTGTTGATATGACCAAGAGCGTCTGTTTCTGCAAAGCGAGGCTGGATAATCTGGGTAAACATAGAGGAAAGCTTATTTTTCTTATTGAAGGCTACGCCTGACGACTTACGCCAGGCGTATGGAAGAATTAGCCGATTTTAGGATCTAATTCGCCTGACTGATAACGCTCGAACATAGTTTCGAGACTAACAGCTTTGATTTTAGATGCATTGCCAGCAGTGCCGAATGCTTCATAACGCGCAACAACAATCTCTTTCATTGCAGAAACTGTTTCTTTCAGATATTTGCGTGGATCAAACTCTGAAGGGTTTTGCGCCAAGAAGCGACGAACAGCACCGGTTGAAGCTAAGCGTAGGTCAGTATCGATGTTTACCTTACGAACACCGTATTTGATACCTTCAACAATTTGCTCTACTGGAACGCCGTACGTTTCAGGGATTTCGCCACCGTACTCGTTGATCACTGCAAGCCACTCTTGCGGTACAGATGATGAACCGTGCATAACAAGGTGGGTATCTGGAATGCGTTCATGGATCGCTTTGATGCGGTCAATCGCAAGAATATCGCCAGTTGGTGGGCGAGTAAATTTGTAAGCCCCATGGCTTGTGCCACATGCAATCGCCAGTGCATCTACTTGAGTTTGTTTTACGAAGTCAGCTGCTTCTTCCGGGTCGGTCAACATCTGATCGTGCGTCAAAGTGCCTTCAGCTCCAATCCCATCTTCTTCACCGGCTTGGCCCGTTTCAAGAGAACCTAAACAACCAAGCTCGCCCTCTACAGACACACCGCAAGCGTGGGCCATTTCGACTGTGCGACGGGTTACATCGACGTTGTATTCATAGTCTGTTGGCGTCTTACCATCTTCACCAAGTGAACCGTCCATCATGACTGATGAGAACCCAAGTTGGATCGAACGCTGACATACTGCCGGTGATGTACCATGGTCTTGGTGCATAACAACAGGAATGTGCGGAAACTCTTCTGTCGCAGCAAGAATCAGATGACGAAGGAAAGGCGCGCCTGCATATTTACGGGCACCTGCAGAAGCTTGAACGATTACTGGGCTGTCTGTTTGATCCGCAGCTTCCATAATTGCGCGCATTTGTTCTAAGTTGTTAACGTTAAATGCTGGCACGCCGTAACCAAATTCCGCCGCGTGGTCTAGCATTTGACGCATGCTAATTAAAGCCATTGTATGCTCCTATTAAAGTAATAAATTAGTTCGATGCGCGCTTGGTAAGCATCGCAACTGCAGGTAAGGTTTTGCCTTCTACAAACTCAAGAAAAGCGCCGCCACCAGTTGAAATATATGAAACCTGATCGGCTATTCCGTATTTATCTACGGCAGCTAATGTATCACCACCTCCGGCAATCGAAAATGCTTCGCTTTCAGCAATCGCCATTGATAAGGCTTTGGTTCCTTCTCCAAACTGGTCGAACTCGAAAACGCCAACCGGGCCATTCCAAATAATAGTCCCTGCGTTTTTAATGATTTCGGCTAGCTTTGCAGAGGTTTCTGGGCCAATGTCGAAAATCATATCATCATCAGCAACCGCCTGAGCGCTCTTTCCTTCAGCTACAGCCGTCTCAGAAAATTCTTTACCGGTCACGACATCAGTTGGTGTTGGGATATCCGTTTTTTCCGACAGAGCTTTCGCGTTAGAGATCAAATCTTCTTCATATAACGATTTACCAACTGGATTGCCCGCCGCAGCAAGGAAAGTATTTGCAATACCGCCCCCAACAATAAGCTGATCAACTTTGTCTGATAGAGATTCTAATACCGTCAACTTAGTAGATACTTTTGAGCCACCAACAATAGCGACGAGTGGACGCTTTGGTGTATCTAGTGCGTGAGCTAGTGCTTCAAGTTCAGCTGCGAGTAATGGGCCTGCACAGGCAATCGGCGCAAATTGTCCGACACCGTGTGTTGAAGCTTGCGCGCGATGCGCAGTTCCAAATGCGTCCATGACGTATACATCACAAAGCGTAGCGTATGCCTTTGACAATGTCTCTTCGTCTTTTTTCTCACCCTTGTTAAAGCGAACGTTTTCGAAAAGCACTACATCGCCATCTTGAATATCTGATGGGACTTCCAAAGTCTTAAGTAAAGGAACATCTTTGCCGAGTAATGAAGAAAGATGATTAGCCACTGGCTTCAACGAAAATTCTTCTGCATATTCGCCTTCGGTTGGTCGGCCTAGGTGCGACATCAACATAACTTTTGCGCCCGCTTCAATAGCGGCTTTAATTGTTGGCAATGACGCGCGAATACGTGCATCGCTTGTTACTTTGCCATCTTTGACCGGTACATTAAGGTCTTCGCGGATCAAAACGCGTTTACCTTTAAGTTCTAGATCGGTCATTTTCGTTACGTTCATCTATCGTAATCCTATAAATGTTTATCAAGTTTTATGTATTCAATGTTTCGCTATTCAAACTGCACCAGTAGTCGGCAAGTTCAAGCATTCTATTCGCAAAGCCCCATTCATTATCAAACCAAACTAATAACTTGACGAGCCGACCTTGTGTAACACGGGTTTGGCTTCCATCAACCGTAGAGGAATGCGGGTCTTGGATGAAATCACTTGACGCAATGGGCTCCTCAGTATAGGCCACTATTGGATGTTTGAAGTGGGTGCAAGCATCACGCAGGATCGTATTGATCTCTTTAGGGGTGGTGTCGCGCGCTACCAGAGCTGTTAAATCAATCGCTGAGACATTAATTGTCGGAACACGCATGGCATTCGTTGATAATTTGCCCCGGAAAGACGGAACAATTCGTTCGATACCTTTATCAAGAGCGGTCTCTACAGGCACCATATTCGCCATTGCGCTTCGCGTTCGACGTAAGTCTTTATTGTGATATGCGTCGATCATAGGTTGATCATTCATGGCTGAGTGGATGGTCGTCATTGATGCTGACTCAATCCCTATGTTCTGGTCCAGCTCACATAAGATCGGAACGATCGCGTTTGTGGTACATGAAGCAGCGGATACAATCTTATCGTTGATATCCATAGTGTGCTCGTTCACACCAAACACAATTGTTTTGTCGATATCTGCTGACGCAGGTTGTGAGAAAAGAACTTTCTTCGCCCCGGCATCAATATGTTTCTGTGCATCCTCTCGCGTGCTATGCACACCGGTGCATTCAAAAACAACATCTACATCGAGTTCTTTCCAAGGTAAGGATTCGATGCCCTCTAGATGAGTTAGTCGGATATGATCATCACCTACAATTAGGGTGTCGTCATTGCATCGAACTGACTCACTGAAACGACCATGGGTTGTGTCGTATTTAGTTAGATACGCAATCGTATCTGCGTCTGCGAGTTCGTTAATGGCAACGATCGTAAAACTCTTACGTAACTCAGAATTCTGATACAAGGCGCGTAATACGCCCTGACCAATTCGTCCAAATCCATTTATGGCAATACGCCAAGACATACAGCTTGCCTTATCGTTTATAGGAGCTCTTCGGCAACGTTTAATACGTTTTCGACAGTAAATCCGAACTCTTCGAACAATTGATTTGCTGGTGCAGACTCACCGAAGGTTTCCATACCAACAATACGTCCATCTAAACCAACGTACTTGTACCAATAATCTGCGATGCCAGCTTCAACTGCTACGCGAGCAGTAACTTCAAGTGGAAGAACGCTTTGCTTGTATTCAGCACTTTGACGGTCGAACACGTCAGTTGATGGCATTGAAACAACACGTACCCTTGTGCCCTTCTCGATAAGCTTTTCTGCCGCTTCTTGCACCAAAGCAATTTCAGAGCCTGTCGCAATAAAGATAAGCTCAGGCGTACCATCGCAATCACGTAGTACGTACGCACCTTTTTCGATGTTTTCTACTTGCGTAGCATCGCGAGTTTGGTGAGGTAAGTTTTGACGGGAGAATACAAGAGAGCTTGGGCCATCTGTGCGTTCTACTGCTGACTTCCATGCTGCTGCAGATTCAACAGCATCACATGGTCGCCATGTATCCATATTTGGCGTCGTTCTCAATGAAGCAATCTGCTCTACTGGTTGGTGCGTTGGACCATCTTCACCCAAGCCGATTGAGTCATGCGTAAATACGAAAATTGAACGTTGCTTCATCAATGCAGCCATACGCACTGCATTACGCGCATATTCCATGAAAATCAGGAAGGTCGCACCGTAAGGAATAAAACCACCGTGTAACGCAATGCCGTTCATTATTGCTGACATACCGAATTCTCGAACACCGTAGTGGAGATAATTACCCGAAGCATCTTCAGCTGTAACAGCTTTTGATTCGCTCCACATTGTAAGGTTCGATGGTGCGAGATCCGCAGAGCCCCCCATAAACTCGGGAAGAAGTGGGCCAAATGCGTTTAGTGTGTTCTGAGAAGCTTTGCGGCTAGCAACTGTATTTGCATCGACCTGGCACTGATCAATGTAAGCTTTCGCTTTCTCAGAGAAATCTTCCGGTAGGTCGCCAGATAAGCGGCGTGCCAATTCGAGCGCTAACTCAGGGTAAGCCTCAGCATAAGCCGAGAACTTCTCTTCCCATGCATCTTCGAGCTGCTGGCCTTTATCTTTTGCATCCCACTGTGCATAGACATCTTCAGGTACTTCAAATGCACCGAATTCCCAGCCTAACTTCGCACGCGTTGCAACGATCTCTTCTTCACCTAATGGTGCGCCGTGGCAATCTTCTTTACCTTCTTTATTTGGCGAACCAAAGCCAATGATTGTTTTGCAGCAAATCAATGTTGGTTGAGTGGTGTTCGCTTTCGCCTGTGCAATCGCTGCTTCAATTGCGTCTGCATCATGGCCATCTACTGCAGGAATTACTTGCCATCCGTATGATTCAAAACGCTTAGGCGTGTCGTCTGTAAACCAGCCTTCAACTTCGCCATCAATAGAAATGCCGTTGTCATCATAAAATACAACAAGTTTGCCGAGGCCTAGAGTACCCGCAAGAGAGCATACTTCGTGCGAAATACCTTCCATAAGGCAGCCGTCACCAGTAAAGGCGTAAGTGTAGTGATCAACGATGTCGTGACCATCTTGATTAAACTGGGCAGCCAAAGACTTTTCTGCGATCGCCATGCCTACTGCATTTGCAATACCTTGACCAAGAGGACCTGTAGTTGTCTCAACACCTGGCGCATAGCCATATTCAGGGTGACCAGCCGTTTTAGAATGTAATTGACGGAAGTTTTTCAGATCATCAATGCTTAAGTCATAACCAGTCAGGTGCAGCAGTGAATAGATAAGCATCGATCCGTGACCATTTGACAAAACAAAGC
This sequence comes from Oleiphilus sp. HI0066, assembly GCF_001635725.1. Classification (NCBI taxonomy): domain Bacteria; kingdom Pseudomonadati; phylum Pseudomonadota; class Gammaproteobacteria; order Oceanospirillales; family Oleiphilaceae; genus Oleiphilus; species Oleiphilus sp. HI0066. Next base: position 12,629 of record NZ_LWFH01000001.1, on the reverse strand, counting down.
GGTCACGATTTACCCAATGTGGATTCGTTGGATTGTGATTTAAGTGGCCGTTCCATAGGACTTCGGCAATGTCGGCCATCCCCATTGGTGCTCCTGGATGTCCAGATTTTGCTTTCTGAACCGCATCCATACTCAATGCGCGGATTGCGTTAGCTAGATGACGTCGTGATGACATTCCAATTCTCCTAGGGGTAAATACATTAATAAGGCCAAAAACGGCGCAGTATTTTCGCTTAATTCAAGCGCACGAGCAACAGTCAGGAAGAGTAAATCGACTCACTCTGCCCTTGATTTATGTTATTTATTGAGAAACTTACTTAAACTGCATGTGTTGTGCTCTGAGCAAGATCTAATAGCTCTCTTAATGCCACGGAATACATCGCGTATTCAGCATCATCGCTCGCTTTAAGTTCAGTTAAAGTGGACTGCCATCGAAACACTAAATCTTCATGCTGCTCCATCCAAGTATTAATGCGTTTCGCGATGTCTTTAGGAGCGCCTTTCATAGCAAGAAGCCCGCTTGTAAGCGCGCGCTGTTGCCAGTCAAGATCTTCTCTAAATGCTTCCCTTGCAAGTGCCTGCCAGTGGGTTGAAGGGCTCAATCGATCGATCTGTTGGGCGAACCAATTAAGATCGAGGTAGTCGCCAATGCCGTAATACACTTCAGCCACGCGCTCTAAGCTTGCATTTGAGGCTTCATGCGCTTCAATAATCCCGAGAGCGGCATAACTCAACGAAGCTCCCGCAATTGTACTAGCTAACTCATCGGGAACACCCTGTTCAGTTAAGGATGTGAACCGAGCGTTCCAGCTTTCTTTCACTTCACCTCTCAAGTAATCAGGCAAATGCGCCGAAATCTGTGACACACCAGAGGCAAATCTTTCTATGTTTGCTAAGACGTGTAGCTCTGAGCGGCGATTGCGGATAAGCCAGCGAACTGATCGCCGTATCAAAGTCATTAAACTTAGCATCATGTCGATCTGCACGGTTGCAGGCACTTTATAATCAAGCGCCTCAATAGACTCCCAATAATGATCGAGTTTGAATACGTCTTTCGCAATCAAATATGCAAGCGCAATTGATGTCGCATTCGCGCCCGTAGAGGTATGAAGCCGCTCAACAAAAGAAATGCCCATGTGGTTGACCATATCATTGGCGACCTGCGTTGCGACAATCTCACTGTGTAACTGGTGCTGGCTAATCTGCTCGCCGAACTTCTTATTCAAGCGCGAGGGAAATACATTGAATACTTCTTTTGCAACGTAAGCATCTGATGTGAAACATGAATCGTTTAGCAGCTCTTTGAGATCACCTTTCACATACGAAATGAGCACTGCTAGCTCAGGGCGAGTCAAGCCGGAACCGATAGATTTTCTTTCCACCATTTCCTCTTCGAGGGGTAAGAACTCTAACTCTCGGTTCAACTTGCCTGCTAGCTCCATGGAATTCATTAAGCGGCGATATTCTTCAGTGCGAGCAATCGCTTCGTGCGAGGCGATACTAATAGCTTGTGTTTGTCGATAATTGTGGCGCAACACATGTTCAGCAACATCATCTGTCATGTCGTGCAGTAATTTATTGCGCTGTTTATCGGTCATATCTCCGTCAGCAACAACACCACCCAGCAAAATTTTGATGTTTACTTCGTTATCAGAACAATCCACGCCAGCGGCGTTATCAATAAAGTCAGTATTCAACAACCCGCCGTTTTGAGCATACTCAATGCGCGAGCGCTGGGTCATCCCTAAATTACCACCCTCGCCTATGACTTTGACGCGAAGCTCTTCGCCATTTACGCGCAAGCCGTCGTTTGCCTTGTCTCCGCAATCTGTATGTGCTTCGGTTTTAGCCTTAACATAAGTTCCAATCCCTCCAAACCACAACAGATCTGAATCTGCTTTCAGTAAGCGATTGATCAATATCATTGGCGCTAGACTGTCTTCTTCTGCATCGATCAGCTTTTTGATCTCAGGACTCAATGGGATAGATTTAGCATCTCGTCTGAACACACCCCCGCCACGAGATATCAAGTCTTTGTTGTAATCATCCCAAGACGATCTCGGCAATTCGAAAAGCCTTTTTCTTTCTTTAAAGGATCGCTCAACATCTGGATTAGGATCGATAAATATATGTAGATGGTTAAATGCTGCGACCAGTTCTGTCTTGTCGGACAAAAGCATTCCATTGCCGAACACATCGCCGGACATGTCACCGATGCCAACACAACTAAAAGTTTCTTTTTGGATATCTTTTCCAAGCTCTTTAAATAATCTTTGAACAGATACCCACGCACCTCTTGCGGTAATACCCATTTTTTTGTGGTCGTAGCCTTGGCTGCCACCAGATGCAAATGCATCGCCTAGCCAATGCCCCCGATCCAAAGATATTTGATTTGCGATATCTGAGAATGTCGCAGTACCTTTATCAGCGGCCACAACCAAGTAATAGTCATCTTCATCATGACAAACTGTATTTTTTGGATGAACCACCTTTTGCTTGACCAAATTGTCGGTGACATCGAGCAATGCTGAGATAAAGATTTTGTAGCATTCAACACCTTCTTTAAGAAACGCATCTCTGTCGTTCTGCGGAAGTTGTTTTGCGACAAAGCCGCCTTTCGCTCCAACCGGCACGATAACTGAATTTTTTACCTGTTGAGCTTTTACTAGACCCAAGACTTCCGTTCTATAGTCTTCATTTCGATCTGACCAACGTAAGCCACCACGAGCAACACGGCCACCCCGTAAGTGCACGCCTTCAATTCGGGGCGAATACACAAATATTTCAAACATCGGTACAGGCAGTGGCACATCAGGAATGAGGCGCGGTAATAATTTAAATGATAGGTAGGCCTTTGCTGCGCCTTGTTCAGCTTGGTAGAAATTGGTCCTAACGGTTGCCTTAATCAAAGACAGATACAGTCTTAAAATTTTATCTTCTGTAAGGTTTGGCACTGATTCTAGTGCGTCGTTGATGAGGTTTTCTAACTCACCGCCTCGCTCTTCTCGTTCAGCAACTTTTAAACCCTTCGGATTAAACCTCACATCAAACAATTCAAGTAAAAGCCTGACAATCGCTCCATTTGCAATCAGAGTGGATGAAATAAGCTCTTGAGAGTTACTGACTCGAATTTGACGCATATACCGTGCATAACTTCTAAGTACAGCGATTTGGCGCCAATCTAGATAGGCGCTTGCAAGCAACCTGTTGAATCGGTCGTTTTCGGCGCGTTGAGCCCATATTTCTTTAAATAATTCTTCAAACTGCGCGCTAATTGCAGATAATTCTACGTCAGTCTGGCCCTGACTTTCCAACAAGAAATCATGAATCCAGACACTGTTTGCATCGTCATTCTTAACGATAAACGGGCTTTCACCAATGACATTGAAGCCCATGTTTTCAAATATGGGCAGAACTTCTGATAAGGTGACGGGGGTATCCGAAAAGAACAGTTTGCAATGAAACTTCGACGCAGGTTCCGACATCGCCCGATAAAAGCTCATTTCAAAACCAGGTGAGCCGATAATTTTATCGATGTGCTGCAGATCTAAAGATGCTCTCCGTGCGGTGAACGCTTCGCGGTAACTGGCATTAAACCCTTGTCGGTATTGCTTCGCTAAATGAACGCCTTTTTCTTCGCCGTATTGATCATTTAATGCAGCCTCCAAATCATCAAACCACGAAACGACTGTGCTCATTATCTTCTTTCTAATGGAGTCGTAAACTTCTTTAGATGGTGGCGTTTCGCTGAGTTTTACGTTGAACTGCGTTCGTGCAAGAGGAGATTCCGAAAGATGCGTATTGAAGTCAATGTCTTCCGCGTTCAAATCTTTGGCCAGTATGTTCTGTAGTTTTAACCTGAGATCGGTATTGAACAAGTCGCGAGGTACGTATACTAAAACACTCACGAAGCTGCCAAAGGCATCTTCGCGCATATACACGTCTACCTTGCGACGCTCTTGCGCATACAAAGCAGCCTGCAACGCACTAGTAAGACGCTCGGTCGAAACCTGAAATAATTCGTCGCGCGGAAAGGTTTCTAACAGTTGTCTGAACTCTTTTCCGCTGTGATCTTTCTCGTTGTAGCCTGAAAGATCGATAGCTTCTTTCGCTTTCTCTCTTAAAAATGGAATACGAGAAACTTCTTCGTTAAACACGCGTGCTGTGTACAGTCCGATGAAACGTCTCTCACCGATGACTTCTCCATCGTCATTAAAACGCTTTACTACTATGTAATCCGGGTATGCAGGACGATGAACGCGGGCGCGTCGGGAGGACTTCGCAAACAAGAGTATGTCGGGTCGCAAAATATGCTCTGCAACTGATTCTGGTATTTCTGCCAAATCCAAATTTTCTTGCGTCCGATGCGCGTGCTTAAGAATGCCTAATGCAGAATCATCGTTTCGAACCAGTAGTGATTTAGTCTTAGTTTTTTTGAGGTCATACTCGATATACCCCAAAAAGCTAAAGCGGTTATCAGATAGCCAAGATAAAAAGGCAGTCGCTTCTAATAGTTCTTTCTCCGTAGCGCGGGAGTGACCTTTTTCTTTCCAGCTATCTGTTATGGCAGTGACTCGCCCAAGCATTTCGTCGTAGTCATCTACTGCATCGGCAACTTCACTCAAAACGGATTCAAGCTCCGCCTTTAAGCTAGTCAATTCTTCTTGACTGTTAACCCGATCAACCTCAATAACCATTAACGCTTCAACATTGCATTTAGGACTTGATGAGGCGTTATCAATCGCTTTTAAAGAGCCCTTGTCATCACGTGTTGTATGCAAAATGGTATGTTGAATGCCTTGCACTCGCAGATTCTTATCAGCAAGCGCCATTCTGATAGAGTCAACGATAAACGGAATGTTGCGCATGAGCACGCTTATAACGGTGTGCGGGCTTTGCCATCCGCTGACCTCAAGTCCAGGGTTGTCGATTTGCACAATCGCATCAGTCTTAAGTGACGAGTTGACTAGACGCCATTTGCTAACAAAATAGCCAAATACATCGACGATGGACTTACCAACAAACTCCTGGGTATAGGCTGATGCCAATACATATTCGATAAAATCGATAAGAGGTTTCTGCTCTTGTTTTGGCATTGTTGATGCCGCGTGCTTACTAAGAATTTCAAGTATTTCTTTTTGTTCCTGAGTTTCTATCAATTTCATGTTTAGCAAAAACCTCGAAAGTCGTTGTCAATCCCGCTAATTCACAATTTTATGAGACGTTTTAGAATGTCGATTAAGAATAGTTCATAGGGCTGAAATTGCGTATTAACGCGCCATGCAATAACGTGGCTACCTTGTAACAATCAATCAGTTGAGACTCATCCAACATGCAAGCCAATCAAGTATTTTCGTCTCTAAAGATGCAACTGTCGTCAACCATCATTGGACAGGAGCATTTGGTGGACTGTTTGCTGATCGCATTGCTAGCCGATGGCCACTTGCTTGTAGAGGGGGCGCCAGGGCTTGCAAAAACAAAGGCAATTAAGTCTTTGTCTGATCATATTGAAGGCGACTTCCAGCGTATTCAATTTACACCGGATTTGTTGCCTTCTGATATTACAGGCACCGAGATCTATCGAATGGAAACAAACTCGTTCGAATTTCAGCGCGGACCGATTTTTCACAACCTCGTACTTGCAGATGAAATTAATCGTGCCCCAGCTAAAGTACAAGCCGCTTTGCTTGAAGCAATGGCGGAGCATCAAGTGAGTGTAGGTAAACAGACATACCCGCTTGATGATTTATTTTTAGTGATGGCAACACAAAACCCAATTGAGCAAGAAGGCACTTACCCTCTCCCTGAAGCGCAGCTTGACCGTTTTCTCTTGCATGTAACGATCGATTATCCATCTGCGGAAGCAGAAAAGCTTATTTTGCGTTTAGTCCGAGATGAGCTCAAGAAAGCCGCCAGTGAAGCTGAGTCTGGAATCACATTAAGTAAAGCGGTTATCCAACAAGCACGACAAGAAGTTTTGGGTATTCACATGTCTGAAGCTGTTGAGGATTATATTATTTCCCTTACGACGGCGACGCGAGAGCCAAGAAGATTTAGCGAAGAGCTTGCACGTTGGGTCGAATTTGGTGTGAGCCCCAGAGGCACAATTTCACTCGATCGTTGTGCACGGGCCTACGCATGGATTAAAGGAAAAGACTTCGTCTCACCTCAAGATGTGAGTGCTGTGATCCATGATGTTTATCGCCACAGAATTCTGCTTAGCTTTGATGCCGAGGCAGAAGGCGTATCTATAAATGATGTTATCGACCATTTGTTGTCGTGCGTCCCCGTCGCATAAGCTTTCATCACGATCGTGCGCGTAATATCCGACAAATTGATCAACGCAGGTGTTTATGTCAGCGTTGAATCGCTCGTTAAACTGAGTTCGACAGCGCGTCGTTTGAGTTATTTTCGGGCGCGTGTTGTTAAGCAGCAACAAGCCGGCTCGCATCACTCCCGCTTCAAGGGGCGCGGGATGGAGTTCGCAGAAGTACGTCCCTATCAAGCGGGTGACGATGTGCGAAGCATCGATTGGCGTGTAACTGCGCGCAAACAATCTACGCATACAAAGCTATTCCAAGAAGAGCGAGAGCGTCCTGTTGTGGTTATCTGTGATCAGAGCGCTTCTATGTTTTTTGGTAGCCGCGGCTGTTTAAAATCTGTACTCGCAGCGCGATGTGCAGCACTATTGTCTTGGAGTGCGTATGCGCATAATGATCGCGTAGGCGGAATAATTTTTAACGATCAACAACTACTCACTATCAAACCCGGTCGTAACCGCAAGTCTATTCTTCAGTACATCAACCATGTCGTTGCGTTAAACAACGAACTAAGTGCAGAGACCTCGGCATCAGCGCCTCAACTTAATCGAAATCAACAGTTCACCCTAGCGCTCAAAGAAGCTTGCCAAGTCATAAAGCCGGGTACCTTGATATTTGTTATTAGTGATTATCACAAGCTTGATGCCACCGGCGAGCGCCATCTAAATACTTTGGCTAAGCATAATGAGCTTGTATTGCTACGCTGCACAGACCCCTTAGAAAAGAATTTGCCAACAGGGGGGGCACTTCCGGTGTCGGATGGCGATCATACCTTTTACATTCGCGGACAAGACGAGGGTGCTCGTAAGGTCTTATCTAATTGGGATGAAGCAATTACTAATCGCGTCGAACAGCTGTCGCGTAATAGGGATGTAAATGCTTGGGAGTTGAACACGAATCTCGACTTTGAGCATCAACTTGCTGAAATTTCTCGGCAAGTTTCGTTAGGAGCATCATCGCGATGAACGAGCTCCCTATTCACGACATTATTACTCAGCCTGCTATTTCATGGTGGCCGCCATCTATTGGTTGGTGGGTGCTTGCCGCTCTACTAATTACACTTATTTTTGTGACCGTTAGATTCATTTTTGTGCGTCATCGCAATAACCAATGGAAGCGTGTTGCGCTAGCTAAGTTCGAGACTCTTAAATCGCAGGAGTCTCAGACAGTTCAATTAAATCAAGATATTCAAATCTTGTTGAAACAAGTAATTAGTTATGTCGAGAAAGATTCTAGTATCAAATCGCGTCATGGCGCTGAATGGGAAAATTGCTTGTCTTCGCATATTCCTTTGCTCGACCAAGCCGCGTTAGATGCTCTTGGTGATGGAAATTACAGGGCATCGCCAAATCGTATCGATGAACAAGCATTAGAGGACATTGAACGCTGGCTTAGGAAGATAAAATGCTAGATTATCTCTCTCAGCTTGAATTGCTCTGGCCCTACGCTCTCCTGCTTGCTTTCGCACCGTTGCTGTTGCAGATACGGAAAGATAGGAATTCGGATGATGACAGCGTTTCAAATGCACCATATATTCACGCATACGTTAATGCGCACTCGGAATACGGTTTTACTCAGTCGCAAACCGGCAGACTTCATAAACGCAAAAAGTCTATTTTAATTTTGTTGTGGCTTTTGCTCGTTATAGCGCTAAGTCGTCCACAACTGCTAGGCCCCGCGGTCGAGCTCCCGCTTGAAGGGCGCGACCTAATGCTTGCCATAGATATCTCTCCGAGCATGAAAGAAGAAGATATGCCTTTGGACGGTTATCGTGCAACGCGCTTAGATGTCGTTAAATCTGTTGTCGGTGAGTTTACAAGTAAACGACAAGGCGACAGATTGGGTCTGATTCTGTTCGGCACAGAGCCTTATATTCAGTCTCCTTTATCCTTCGACACCAAGACGATCAACACCCTGCTTCAAGAGGCGTTTCTTGGAATGGCGGGTCAAGCTACTGCGATCGGTGACGCGATTGGTCTAGCGGTCAAACGTTTAAAAGATCGTCCTGAGCAAAGTCGCGTTTTAATTCTTTTAACTGATGGTGCAAATACTGCTGGAGAGATCCCTCCTGAAAAGGCCGCAGAGCTCGCAGGTAGTCTTGGCATTAAAATATACACTGTCGGCATTGGTGCAGATGAAATGCTGCAACGGAGTCTATTTGGAACGCGCCGAGTTAACCCCTCGGCCGATCTCGATGAGGACTTGTTAAAGCAAGTCGCTGCAACAACGAATGGCGAATACTTCAGAGCACGCAATGTAGAGGAATTAAAAGAGATCTATACCTTGATTGATCAGCTAGAACCTATTGAATCAGATGTAAGAATCTTTCAGCCGAAGCAAGCGATCTCACATTATTTTCTTGCTCTCGCACTACTGATTTTTAGTGCTTACAAGCTTGTCGTTTTACTCCAAAGAGCAAGCCGCCAGTCTAGTATGCGTGAGAAACAAGATGCTTGATCTAATTCTTCCTCATTTTCTCCGACCGGATTTTTTGTATTTATACCTAGCTTTACCCTTTGTTTGGTGGTTGCTAAAACGTGGCGCAACGCAAGACAATTCCTGGACGAAACATATCGACTCAACACTGCTAGAGGCAATTCAGGGCGGAACTCTTGAAGTCGGGAAAAAAACTAAGCAACCGTCTCGAGCCATCGGCGTCATAATTTTTGCTCTCTTGATTTTTGCCTTATCCGGCCCGAGCTGGAAGCAAACGAAAACACCTTCAGTCCAGCCGAGTGATAACGCTGTTGTAATTTTAGACTTGTCACTATCTATGATGGCGGAGGATACCGCGCCTTCGCGTCTCGTCCGTGCAAAGCAAAAAATAATAGATTTGTTGAAACTGCGATCTGGTGGATCAACTGCACTCATTGCCTTCTCGGGCGATAGTTTTGTCGTCACTCCGCTCACTGACGACACAAATACGATTGAAGCCAATCTAAAAGCACTAGCACCTCTAATAATGCCTGTTATTGGGAGTCGACCTGACTTAGCTGTTACGCAGGCAGTTTCTGTAATGGAAGATGCTGGATTCAACCAAGGTCGAATTTTTTTATTTACTGATGGCGTCGCAGAGCATCACTCGAAACGCATAACCGAAACATTAAATTCTAAGCTTTTTTCGCTAGATATTATTGGTGTCGGAACCGAATTAGGCGGCCCCATCAAGCTTCCGGATGGACGCGGATATCTTAAAGACAAAGGCAGTGTTGTCATTCCGAAGCTAGAGATGGCTCAATTAACATCGCTGGCTACATCTCATCGTGGCCAAGCAGAACGCTTGAGTCTGGATAGTAGTGATCTATTAAATCTCAGAGCCGACGATCTGAGCACGGAGCTTAATCCGGAGCTCAATGAACGGGAATTCGATCAATGGCAAGACATGGGATATATCTTTTTAGCGATTGCTCTGCCAATCATTCTATTAGCTTATCGCCAAGGTGCACTGCTGCTTGTTTTGATCTTTATACTTCCTGACGAAGCGTCTGCATTTAGTACAGATACATTATGGAAAAGCAATGACCAGCAGGCGCAAGAACTCTATGAGAGCGGCGACTTCGAAGGTGCCGCCGAACAATTTGAAAGCCCGCTACATAAAGCAGATGCGTATTATCGTGCAGAAAAGTATCAACAAGCTGCAGATATTTACCGGACTTATGAAGATGCGACAAGTCAATATAATTTAGGAAATTCCGCCCTACTCCAAGGCAATGTTGATGAGGCGATTAGTGCTTATGAGCAAGCGTTGAACCTTAAACCTCAGTTCACCGAAGCGGCAGAAAACAAAGCGATCGCTGAGCAGATTAAGCAACAGCAAGAACAGCAGAACCAAGATGAACAGCAGAACCAAGACGGTCAACAGAATCAAGACGGTCAACAGAATCAAGATGGTCAACAGAATCAAGACGGTCAACAGAATCAAGACGGTCAACACAATCAAGACGGTCAACAGAATCAAGACGGGCAACAGAATCAAGACGGTCAACAAAATCAAGACGGGCAACAAAACGCTGAGAAGAATGGCGATGATTCGGGAACTCTTCAAAACACTGATGATATTAAAGATCAGAACGAGGAACAATCTAATGCCGCCTCGCAACAGACTAGTAATGATGAGACGAACGAAAAACTTAGTGCACAACAATCACAAGCGCTCGATGAGCTTGATCAACAGCAAGCTGGCAGTGATGATAGTGGTGAGTTTGCTGCCTACAGTGATCAGTTGAGTGATGAAGAACGTCGCTCATATGAGCAATGGATGCGCAGAATACCTGACGACCCTTCTGGTTTGTTAAGGCGTAAATTTGAACAACAGTCTCGCGACAGAAATAACCAAAACAATCCTGAGGAGCCATTATGGTAAAGGCGCTCTTTCACTCATTTATGAACATCTCGTTCTTATACTTATTAGTAATGATGCCCAATGTGCATGCTGCAGATGAGACAACTCTCGATATCAGTATCGACAAAGATAAGTTGTATCAGAACGAAATTTTAAACCTCACCGTTACAGCGCGAGCCGAAATGGGCTTTGTTGGTGGCTTGATGAGTTTAGGAGGTATGCAAATAGATGCACCTGACTTCCCTAATCTCGAAGAAACCTGGACGATATTAGACCGTCGCCAAAGCTATAACATGCAATCGATTAACGGTAAAACTGAGAGCCTTATTACCTGGCGTTATGCACTAAGCCCAAAAAGCTCCGGAAGCTTAACAATCCCAGAAGCCAGCTTTAAGGACGCAAAGAGCGCGCCGGTTAGCATTGAAGTAATTGCAGGGAATCGTCCGCATAGTGATGCTCAGCCACCATCTGTATTTTTAAAAGCGAGTATCGATAAACCAAGCCCCTACCTGCAAGAACAAATTATTTATACTCTCGAGCTCTACACGCTCGGCGAAGCTCGTGGCGATATGTCTGAACCACAAAATTCAGATTTTATTATCGAGCCATTTGGAGAAACGTCCAAGACTTACAAAATGGCATACAACCAGCGCTACGAAGTATACGAACGACGTTATTTGCTGTTCCCGCAAAAAAGTGGCGCACTAAGTCTTGCGGGCCCTGAATTCACCGGAACCGTCGTTGATTCTAGGACTCGTCGAAGAGCTCGTGCTCGCGAGTTAGCAAACTCAGTCGAGTTCGACGTAAAACCGCCTCCCGCAGAATTTTCAGGCAAAACGTGGCTTCCAGCATCAAGCCTGGCGCTCACTCAATCGTTCGACCCTGAGATCTCAACGCTTGAAGTGGGCGGATCGGTAACGCGAACGGTGACATTATCTGCATTAGGTTTGCTTGGCTCTGCGCTACCCGAACTAGCGCCTCCGTCGTCTAATGCGCTCAAGGTATATCCTGATACGCCAGAACTCGACACGATTGAACACTCAGCTGGAGCACAAAGTCAGCGCAAGGAACGACATGCGCTGGTTGCCGTTTCGCCAGCGCAAGCGATCCTACCTGCACTCGAAATAAAATGGTGGGATACGGTAAATGATGTAGAGCGTGTTGCACGTCTACCAGAACAGTCTATCGACGTTGTCGCGGCTTCTAGACTTGGCACTGAGCAAGACCTTAACACGCCAGACTCGTCGGCTCTTGATCAAAACTCTGAGGATTCAAGCTCTAGCTCTGAGCTTTCGGCGCTAAATTCTGAGGCAGAGACTACACAAAGCACCTCAGAACAGGTTGTGTCTAGTTCCTCGTATCTATGGCCTATCGCAATAGTTTTAGTACTAATTTCTTGGGGTGCTCACGCTACTTGGTTATATAGGAAACTTCGACGAGATAATACTCAACAAGAACGCAAGCCCAATAGAGAACAAGATATTTATGATGAGTTGATCCATTTGATTGAGCGTTCCGACATGCGGTATTTGAGTCTATTTCACACATGGTCCAGACAACTCGATCGCATCTCGTCATTAGATCAAAATGATGCAAAACAAATTATCGCTCGGCTAGAAGCGGCAAAGTATTCCGCACAACATGATAATGAATCATATAAGCAGGATGAAAAACAATTGTTAGCAGCGGTGAAAGCTCTGCATAAGTTGAGCATGTCTGGCTCACGTTCTGGTAAATCTGATCGGTACGGACTAAAACCATTCTACCCTGTTTAACATCTTAATAAGGCAGCTAAAGATGAAGTGCCATGATCCTTGCGGAGCATGTTGTATCGCGCCAGAGATAACAAGTGCTTTACCAAATATGCCAGACGGAAAGCCAGCCGGAGTCCGGTGCGTTAATTTGGATTCCGAAAATCGCTGTATGGAATATGAAAAAAGACCTAAGGTGTGCCGCGAATTTAACCC